>CAZANH010000204.1:0-1851 GCA_964486515.1 uncultured Eubacteriales bacterium | reverse complement strand
ACAAGTATGTTCATTTATGTTCTCCTTCTAAGTTGATAAATTCTATACACCGCATAATTCAGGTTCTTTCATGAGAATTTCTGTCTGCTGTGCCTGTACAGCAGTAATTGTAGCTACCCCTACTATATCTTCCGCACTGCATCCCCTTGACAGGTCATTTACAGGCTTTGCAATACCCTGTGTAACAGGGCCATATGCCTCTGCATGAGCAAGCCTTTGTGTAAGTTTATATGAAATATTACCCGAATTTAAATCAGGGAATACAAGGACATTGGCTTTTCCAGCTATCGGGCTTCCAGGCGCTTTCATTTTTCCTACTTTTGGGACAATTGCAGCATCCACCTGCAGTTCTCCGTCAATATTAAGCTCCGGTGCCTTTTCTCTTGCAATTTTTGTTGCCTCTATCACTTTTTGTGTGAGTTCACTTTTTGCGCTTCCATATGTCGAATAGGAAAGCATCGCTACATTTGGCTCTGCTTGTACAAGTGTCCTAAATGACTTTGCGGCACTAATGGCAATTTCCGAAAGCTGTTCGGCATTTGGATTTTCTACAAGTCCGCAATCAGCATATATAAATACGCCATTATGACCATAACTTTTATCAGGTACTATCATCAAAAAAAATGCCGAGACAAGTTTTGTCCCAGGTGCAGTCTTTAAAATCTGCAAAGCCGGGCGGAGTGTATTTGATGAAGAATTAACAGCTCCCGCTACCATACCGTCGGCATCACCTTTTTTTACCATCATTACACCAAAATAAAGGGGATTTTTCATTATCTCAAGGGCCTGTTCATAGGTTACTCCCTTGGCTTTTCTTAATTCATAAAAACTTTTTGCATATTCCGCATGCCTGTTATCATTTAGACTATCTACTATTCTTACGTTTGATATGTCAACATGCCGTGCACTTTTTCTTATATCGGATTCATTTCCTATAAGGATAACATTTGTAAAATTTTTAGATGATAAGATTGATGCCGCTTCCAACACCCTTATATCAGTACTTTCAGGCAATACGATTGTTTTTGGATCAGACTTTGCTCTTTCCATAATTTGTTCAATAAAACTCATATTTTTCCCCTCTCATTTCAATAAACGTTAATCAAGTAATTATTACCAGGTACTAATACCTGCTTATATAGCACCTTTCCCGACATTTTTATTATATAATATATGTTTATTGTATACAAGATAAAAAGTGAAAAAAATTGTATTTTTTTTTGTTCAAGATTAACAGTATTTATTGATTTTAATGTTAATTGTTTTAATAATTATGTTATTTATTAACATGTTTTATTTTTAAGATATAGATATTCATTGTTACCATTTATCACAGCCCCCTCGCTTGAAGAATATTTTCCTGAAATGAACGCTACAAGTTCAAAGGGCTGTGAATGTTAACTATTCATTCGTGTTCTTCGTAAAACAATTCAAATATATCCTTTATAACATCATTATAATTTTCATCAGTAATACGGTAAAGTTTTTCCTCATTTACTCTGATACCTACATTAAGATCAAAATCAAACCTGTTATCCATAATAGCACTTATTATATCAACTGATTCAACGGGTTTTCCATATACATAATTCCATTCATCCACGTCATTGTCAATATGTATATCATCCTTATAATACCTTTCAAGGAATTTTTTTATTTCGCCCTCGGTTTTTGTCCATATACACACGGTTAATGAATTCATTTTACATTTGTTACCTCCTGTTTCCGTTTAAAATTACAACACTCCCCCATTAATATATTTGACAAGAACATAAAAAACCCTTTATGTAATTATTTCATGCTTTGGTAGGTGTCAAGGGGACGGGGTTATTGACAACCTCAGGTTGTCAA
>CAZANH010000203.1:0-4734 GCA_964486515.1 uncultured Eubacteriales bacterium | reverse complement strand
GGGATCTTATCCCGAATATTTTGTTATCCCGAAAAAATCATTAAAATATCCAAATATCCATCTTTCTATCTGATAACTTCCGGATAATAAAATGTTCTTTATATTTCCAACGTTTATCTATAGTATTTATTTAGCGGATAAATCCGACTAAATAGAAACGAGGTAAACGAAATGAACAATCAAATGCTATTATCAGAATTGATAGCAAAAACAAAAGAAGCACTGCTAACAAATGGGCTAAAGAAAAGGACAATGCAAATGTATAATTGTTATGGATTTGCATTAATTCAGCGTTACTATGAAGAAGAGAAAAAAAGTTATTATTCTGAAAAACTAACATGGGAATTTGTATTGAGTTCTCGAACTGAATACAATAATGGCAACATCAACATTAATAAATTCCGATATATTCGCAGGGTTGCTGACATGCTCTCCGAATACTACAAAACCGGAAGTGTACAATGGAAATGTTCCAGCCCATGGAGAACTACAAGTCTTGGAGATCTGTTTAGCAAATATCTTAAAATGTTTGAAAGCAAAAAACTCACAGAAGGGTTTAGTATTCGGACAATGCGGGGTTATAAGCCCATAGCCAAACATTTCCTCCGATATATTGAAAAAACAGGTCATAAAAATCTAAAACATATTACCAGGGAGGATATTGTACATTATTTACATGTACTGGCAGAGGATTACACTAATATTGGAGATACCCTGCCAGCATTACGCTCTTTTGGGGCATTCCTTATAGAGAATGATATTATTAACATTGACATGGTTAGTGTGCTACGGGTATCTATACCAGTCCGAAGGAAGTACTCTTTTGGTTTCACTCAGGAAGAAGTTAATAAAATACTGTCTGCCATTGATCGTAGTACTGTTTGTGGAAAAAGAGATTATGCAATACTTATGATGGCAAAATATACAGGATTACGTGCTATTGATGTCTTAAGCCTGAAACTTAATGAAATAAATTGGCATAATCGTGAAGTGAATATCATTCAGCACAAAACGGAGAAGTCTCTTACATTGCCGTTGAACATAAACGTCTGTAATGCTCTTGCAGACTATATATTGAATGCCCGGCCACAATCAGAACAACCCTATATATTTCTTCGAGCAAAAAGTCCATTTTCCCCACTTAAAACATGGTCGGGGTATTCAATTGTTAAGAGGAATGCAGCTAAAATTGGAATCACATGGGATGGAAAAGAAAGAAAAGGATTCCATAGTTTTCGGCGCTCTCTGGGCAACTGGATGCTTGAAGCAGAAATTCCTATTGAAACTATCAGTGAAGTACTCGGACATACCAGCACTGATTCCTCAAAACCATATCTCTCAACACATCAAAGTCAACTTCGTAACTGTGCCCTTACATTGAAGGAAATAGAGACAGTGAGGAGTGAATTAGTATGAGACATACATATAACAGTCAATTCAAACTATATATAGAAGGATTGATTAAGCAAAAACATATCCTTGGTTTCCCATACCTTGAAAGCGAGCGTGTCCTAAAAAAGTTTGATATGTTTTGCTTGGAATATTTCCCCGATGAGTCAACTTTCACAAGAGAAATTGGTCAGCGGTGGGCGGTAATCAAATCTACTGAAAAACCAGTCAGTTTTCAGAACAGAATGGCACCTGTTCGTGAACTTGCGAGATACATGTCCAGATTGGGTATAAATGCTTATATAATTCCTGCCACTTTTACTCCCAAGCATGCAGAACGTCGTGTTCCACATATTTTCACAGATAGAGAACTAAAATTATTTTTTACCGCTACTGATATAATGGAAGTAAATAACCGTAGTACAATAAGACATTTCATTGTACCGGTTATATTTCGGCTTATGTATTGCTGTGGGCTTCGCCCAGCAGAAGCACGCATGCTAAAAATTAAAGATGTTGACCTTTCAAGCGGAGCACTCAATATTACAGAGTCCAAAGGACATAAAGACCGCATTGTTATGATGTCAGAGGATGTTCGTGCACTGTGTGTAAATTATTACATTCAAAGACAACATATTTGTCCTGAAAGTGAATATTTTTTCCCCTCCCAGCTTGAACATGGTAGTCCATTTACTAGTGAATGGTTGATAAAAATGCTTCGATTATGTTGGAAGAATTCAGGCATTAGAGAGTACAGTGGTAACACTCCTATTCCATACGATTTCAGGCATACATATGTAACTAAACGGCTTTATTTGTGGATGAAAGAAGGTAAGGACTTGGAAGGAATGTTACCATATTTAAGCGCATACCTGGGGCATGAACGTTTTTCGCATACGGCTTATTATATTCATCTTGTCCCTGAATTTTTCCCGCAGATGTCGCAAATGGATCTGAACAGATTTTCAGAGCTTATTCCGGAGGTAGAAACATGAAGATAAAGGATGAGATTTTTTTTAAAACAATCCGTGATTTTCTAACTATCTATCTTCCAAGACAGAGGTGTTACAGCCAGAATACAGTAAAATCATACAAGATAGCATTAAATCTTTTCATTGATTATCTTACAAAAGAAAAAAAGATACCCCTGTCACAATTAACATTTTCCTGTATTGAAAAGGAAACTGTAATTTGTTTTTTAGATTGGCTGCAGACAGAACGACAGTATTCTTCTTCTACCAGAAACCAGCGCCTTATGGCTTTAAGGTCTTTTGCAAAGTATGCTGGGTTATTAGATGTTTCCAAACTGTCAGTTCAAATAGAGCTAGCTAAAATACCAGTTCAGAAGTCTGCTCGAACAGTCGTTGAATTCCTTTCAGAAGAAGCATTGAAGGTTTTACTGAATCAACCTGACATCCAAAAGAATATAGGTCTAAGGGATAGATTCTTCATGATTCTAATGTATGATACGGCAGCTAGATGTCAGGAAATGCTCAATCTGAAACTTAAAGATTTTGAACTCAATACCAAAAATCCATTTATATATCTTAGAGGAAAGGGTGGTAAAACAAGGACTGTTCCACTTATGAGTAAAACAATTCAGCACTATAACACTTATATTGATATATTTCATCCTGCATCCACACGTGTAAATACTGATTTTCTTTTTTACACAAGAATACACAACAGGAAAAACCAAATGACGCCAGATAATGTTGAAAAGTTCATGAAAAAATACGGTGAACAGGCAAGGCTTGAATGCTCAGATATTCCTGATAGGGTGCATCCTCACCAGCTTCGCCATACACGCTCAATTCATTTATACCGGGGTGGAATGCCACTTGCATTACTTTCTGAATTCCTGGGACATGTCCAAATTGAAACGACAAGAGTTTATTATGGTAAGCAAGTGATTATGGAAAGCGAACATCAAAATTCATTGATTTAGCAAGTTTTATGGTTGCTTTTCTTGTCATAACAACTAATACTTTTCTTAGGGCGCAGTGCGTCACTAATAGAAAGGAGATGGTTTGTTATGATGAAACAAATCAAAGTAGCAGATCTGTGCAGTGAGTTGGGGCAAAAGCTAGTGGAACTCCATTATTCCGATGATTCAATGCACAGATACAGAAAGGTGTTCTGCGAATTCATGGAATACGCAGACGGATGTGATTACTCGCAGTCCAAGGGTACGGATTTCCTTGTATGGAAGTTCCAGCAAATCGGAGGGTTTGTCACAGGAGGCGAGCACTCGAAAAACGGAATGTATTACTTCCGCGCCATTCGATCTCTCGCAGAATACTACAATTTCGGGATTTTGTTCCGCAGGAATGAATTTCACGGTGAGATTGTTTGGCCGGAACCATTCAAGGAAGCCACCGAGTGTTTTTTACGCTATGAGGTGGAATACGGGTGCTCACATTGGCAGTATGAGCGATGCAAAGCCGTGATCAAGGATATGATTCTCTTTCTGGATTCCGCCAGTGTCCATGACTTTAACGGAATCACATCCGGGTTGATATCCAGGTTTATTGCGACCATGGTCGGCTTGGCGCCGGTCACTATCGCGGAGCGAATATCCGCCTTGCGGCAGTACTTCAAGTACGCATACTTGAACGAGTACACTGCCAAGCCAATCGCCGCGTATCTTCCCCACCCGCCCCAGAGGGCACGGACGAAGCTTCCGACGGTGTGGACAGAAGATCAGATTGAAAGTTTGATAAATGCAGTTGACACAACGACGCCAGTAGGGAAAAGGGATTATGCGATAATCCTCCTTGGCGCAAGGCTAGGCTTTCGAATCGGGGATATTCTGAACCTGGCAATAAGTGATATCGATTGGGACAATAAGCAGATATCCATCGTACAGGGGAAGACAAGAGAAACGCTGTCGATGCCTCTACCTATAGATGTTGGTTGGGCGATCATTGATTATCTGAGGAACGGGAGGCCTATAACGGAATATCCGAATATATTTGTAGTCCATAACGCTCCTTATGCAGGACGCCCTTTCAAGAGCACGCTCAGGACTAACATCAACAAAGCCCTGAAAAGAGCCGGCATACCGATTGACAAGACCAAACACTATGGATGGCACTCGCTAAGGCATTCGCTTGCGACCAACCTATTGCAGAATAACGTGGAGGTCTCCACGATTTCTGATATACTGGGGCATTCTGATCCGCAGGTAGCCCGGCACTATCTTCGCGTTGACATGAAAGGACTCTCCAAGTGCGCGATGGAAGTGGAGGTGATGGACTATGTCAAGGAATAAAGTCTTTACCGGGCCACTGGCCGGGCACCTGCGGGGACTGCTGGAAGAAAAACGGTCATTGGGATATAAAT
>CAZANH010000202.1:0-2925 GCA_964486515.1 uncultured Eubacteriales bacterium | reverse complement strand
AGCTCTGTGGATATGCTTATAACCAATAAAATTGCAAACGGTAACCATATCAGCATGATAAAAGATAAAGGTGTTGAAGTAAGACTGGTTTGAATAAAGCAGATCAGTAGGGAGAAATAATTTTGTAAATTAAATCCGGAGGAGAATTAATTGTGAACAATTTTTTAAAAGCGGGTACGGCTATTGCTGACATATCCCCGAAAAAAGGCATAGAACTGGGAGGATATCCTCATCATCCCAGATACAATACAGGTATACATGACCCGCTGTACGCAGCATGCATATATCTGGACAACGGAATAGAAAAAACAGTTCTTGTCTCACTGGATCTGCTGTTTTTTTCGAAAAAACATGTAAAAGAGATAAGAAATGAAGCTTCCAGGCTTACTGGCATACCTGGCGGTAATATAATGATAACCTGCAGTCATACACATTCAGGGCCATGGGCAGCGGGCAGGCTTGATATTGAAGCCCTTGAAAAGGGCATGGGGCCGGATTCGAATTATCTTGCTTATTTGAAGGATAAAATAATAGAAGTTATTGTGGAGGCTTGCAGAAATACTTTTGAAGCAAGAGTAGGGATAGGAAAAGGAAATTGCGGAAAAGACCAGGGTGTCGGAGGGAACAGAAGAAATCCGGACGGCCCGTCAGACCCTGATGTATGTGTTGCCGCAGTACAGGATAAAAACGGTAAATACAGGGCTTGTATGGTTAACTATGCCTTGCACCCTACGGTATTACATGCTGAAAATACAATGGTATCTGCTGATTATCCCGGGTACATAAGAAAGTATCTGGCACAGGAATTACCCTGCATGAACATGCTGTTTATGCAGGGTACATCAGGCAATCAAAGCACGAGGTATTTCAGAAAAGGGCAGACTTTTGATGAGGCTGAGCGTATTGGCGTGGAAATCGGAAAGGAAGCTGCCAGAGTTATTAAAACATTGGAAATGAAGGACATGGCTGAGATTTTTGTGAAGTCATCGGAAGTGGACATTAGCACAAGGACATTTCCTTCAAAAGAAGAAGCACAAAAAGCGGTTGAAGAAGCTGAGGCTGGCTACAGAAGATTAAAAGATGCCGGCGCGTCATATATTGAAATACAAAACGCAAATCTGAAACTACTGGGAGCGGAAGATATCCTGGGGTATATTCTAATGCTTGAAAGTGGGAAGAAAATAGAACTGCTTGAGGATGAAATTCCTGCAGAAATACAGGTAACAGGAATCGGCGATGCGAGAATAGTGGGATTGCCTGGTGAATTATTTGTGGAATTCGGTCTTGGGATAAAAGACAAATCTCCCTATGAAAACACATTTGTTGTAGAATTGGCCAACGGATGCCTTCCAGGATATGTTTATACCAGGGAGTCTTTGGTGATTGGAGGGTATGAAACGGACACGTCAATGCTTCCGCCCGAAACAGGGTATGATTTTGTGGAAGCGGCATTAAAGATGCTAAAAGGGGAAGTGTAAAATGAATTGTGCACTGATAGGCATAGACCTAGGTACGACAGGATGCAGAAGTATAGTATTTGATGAGCGTCTGAACATGCTGGGAAATGACTATATTGAGTATCCCCTTATAAAGCTTTCGGAAAGGGAAATTGAACAGGATGCCGATTTATGGTGGCAGCTTGTCAGGAAAGTTGTCAGTAATTCTGTTGACAAATCAGGTATTGACCGCAAAATAATAAAGGGTATAGGCATAAGTTCCCAAGGAATAGCGGTCGTACCTGTTGACAGAAAGTGTGAGTGCTTAAGGAATGCAATCAGCTGGCTGGACACAAGGGCGGTCAGCCAGTCAAAAAAGATTTTAAAGGGATTTGACAGGCAGGATGTATACAGGATTACAGGTAAAAGAATAAATGAGTCATATACTCTTCCCAAAATTATGTGGATAAAGGAAAATGAACCGGATATTTATGACCGTACATATAAATTTCTAATGCCCCTGGATTTTATTACTGCCAGGCTCACAGGCGTTTTTGCTACCGACCATACCATGGCATCAGGGACTCTGGCATATGATATAACAGAGCAGAAGTGGTGGGTTGAAATACTGCAAGCCGTGGATATTGAAGTGGACAAACTGCCTGAAATAAGATACGGCGGTATACCGGCCGGCATTGTTAAACCTGAAGTCGCAAATGAAATGAGGTTTCCTGATGGTGTGGTCGTGTCCATGGGAGGGCAGGACCAGAAATGTGCTGCGCTGGGAGCAGGTATAAACAAGGGCATTTTTACTGTTTCTCTTGGTACTGCAACCGCAATTGAAAGAATAATTACATCACCTGTTTCGGTTGAAGATGATATGAGGATACCGGTGTTCTCATTCCTTTTTGAAGGCCGGTGGATAATGGAAGGTGTGATAGGTACATCGGGTGTCAGTTTGAAATGGCTTAAAAATACTCTTTTCAGGGACAAGTCATACAGGCAGCTGGATGTTATGGCTGAAGGAGCCGGTGAAAATCCGGGTGATGTGTTTTTCTACCCCTTCCTGGCGGGAGCAAGTTCGCCTGACTGGCATGCAGATTCAAAGGGATGCTTTTACGGGATTACTCTTTCCACAAGTGATGCGGAAATTGTCAGAAGTGTAATGGAAGGAATAGCTTACCAGATTAAATCAAACATCATTGCCATGGAAAAGGACATAGGAACTCTTGATGAAATAAGGGTTTTTGGAGGCGGAGGGGAAAGCAGGATATGGTGCCGGATTATTGCCGACGTCACAGGTAAAAAGGTTTCCACACTGAAAAATCATGAAACAGCATGTTCGGGTGCGGCAATACTTGCGGGGCTTGGTGCGGTTGTGTACAAAAGTGCTGATGAAACAGCTTCATATATACGTGTAAAAGATGTATTTAAGCCAAATGTGGAGCTTGCAGAAAAATATGAACAGAAATATGACGAATATATGAGG
>CAZANH010000201.1:0-4097 GCA_964486515.1 uncultured Eubacteriales bacterium | reverse complement strand
GATTTAAGATATGAAAAGATATGGTCAGGTAATAAAGCTTAAACCTGAAAAAGTTGAGGAATATAAAAAGCTGCACTCCGCAGTATGGCCAGAAGTGCTTAAAATGATCAAGAAATGCAATATGAATAATTATTCCATTTACTATAAGGATGGTTACCTATTTTCATATTTTGAGTATGATGGGAATGATTTTGAAGCCGATATGGCAAAAATGGCTTCGGATCCTGTAACTCAGAAGTGGTGGGGATATTGCAAACCATGCCAGGAACCTCTGTCAACAAGAGCTAAAGGAGAATGGTGGGCGGATATGGAGGAAGTATTTCATATTGATTAAAAATTGTCTGGGTAACTGGATTAGAGCTTACAAGTTCTAACTCTGGTTATTATTCTGTTTCTGACTTTTTCTATTTTAAAAACAATGCCTTCATATTCAATGGTGAGTTTTTCATTTTCATGTGGCAGCCTTCCGAGTTGTCCCACAAGAAATCCATTAAGGGTTTCGTAGTCGTCTACCGGAAGTTTGATTTTAAGAAAGTCCTGAAGGTCGTCAAGCCTTATCTTTCCGCTGAGAATATGGGTAGTGCTGTCAATTTCCCTTATTTCCTCCTCCACTTGGTCGTATTCATCAGAAATGTTGCCCATTATTTCCTCTATGAGGTCCTCCATGGTCACAAGTCCGGCGGTACCTCCATATTCATCCACAACGATGGCAATGTGGTTCTTTTTCTCTTTTAACTTCATGAAAAGCCGGTCTGTTGTCATGGATTCGGGCACAAAGTAAGCAGGCCGCAGAATGTCATTCAAACTGAATTTATTTTCTGGTTTTTTAATCACAGGGATAAGGTCTTTTACATGAAGTATTCCAATAATGTTATCGAGAGAACCGCTGTATACCGGTATCCTTGTATATCCTTCGTTTTCCACTGTGTACAGTACTTCTTCAAGGGTAGCACTGGTTGCAATTGCTACAATCCCGGTTCTGTAGGTCATAACTTTTGAGATAGGGGTGTCATCGAACTCAAAGATGTTCTCTATCATATCTCTTTCATCTTCTCTTATGGCCCCCTTTTCCTCGCCTTCGTCCACCATAAGTCTTATCTCTTCCTCTGTAATTTTCTCAGTGGCATCGTCAGGATTTCCCCCAAGCAATCTTACAATTAAGTTAGTACTGCCTGTAAGCAGCCCTATAATAGGGGATGCAACTATGGAAAGCAATGCAAGAGGTTTAGCAGCCATCATCGATATAGCTTCGGATTTCTGGAGGGCGAGCCTTTTCGGTACCAATTCACCCAGAACAAGGGTAATAAAAGTAAGAAGGGAAACAACAAGTACAACAGAAACTGCATCAGCAAACGCGTTTGAAATGGTAAGCCCGGCAGACAAAAGTTTCCGGGAAAGAATGTCCGAAAAGCTTTCTGAAGCGGATGCACTTGCCAGAAAACCAGCCAGTGTGATTCCTATCTGTATTGTAGCCAGAAATTTCCCTGGCCGTTCAATGAACCGCAGTAATGTTTCAACCTTTTTTTGGCCTTTGCCCGTTACTTTTTTGAGCTTGTTAGGATTTACTGAAATTACGGCTATCTCGGATGCTGCAAAAAAAGCATTCACTGCAATAAGAGATAATATTAACAGCAGATTCAAAAAATGTTCATACATAGCGCCTCTCCTTAGTAAATGAAGATTTTGACCGGCAATAATATCCTTGACGGTTCTTCCCTTCATTATTCGTGTAATAATATTTTTTAGAGGATATCTTGCGCCTCGTTATAATAATTAATTAAATACCTGTTAACCATAAAACAAATTGACCCCTTTTTCTGTTAGCAGATCAATCCACTGCGAGGATGGCTTTCTCTCGGTTATGATACTGCCTATATTATCAATATCACAGATATTGCAAAAGGAAACCTTGTCAAATTTGCTGCTGTCACAAAGCAACACCGATTCTTTGCTGTTTTCAATCATAAGCCTTCTGAGCTCCGCCTCTTCTTTGCTGATGTCGCTTAAGCCTTTTTCCTTGGATATTGCACGACATGAGAAAAAAAGCAAATCATAATTGAAACTTTTGATGCAACTTCGTGCAAATTCACCGATATAAGAAAGTGAATTTTCCCGTAGTAAACCCCCGGTGCAATATACCTTGATATGAAGCAACTCGCCAAGCTCAACAGCTGTCTTTGCTCCGTTTGTAATAACAGTGAGGTCTTTTTTACCTTTAAGATAAGGGACCATTCTCAAAACAGTACTGCTTGAATCCATAACTATAATATTACCGTCTTTGATAAGATTTGAGGCAGAAAAACCAATAATCTGCTTGGCATCTTTTTGTTCCAATTCCCTGACAGTAAGAGGAATTTCAGAATCCAGACCTTCAATTGACACTGCCCCGCCATAAGTCCTCTTGAGCAATCCCATTTTTTCCAGCTTTTCAAGGTCACGGCGTATTGTTGCCTCACCTATAAAAAACTTTTTGCTTAACTCCTTAACGGTAGCCGTTTTTTTCAACTTTATCATATTAAGGATTTCTTGCTGCCTTTCAATAGTAAACAATTCTTTTCCCTTCTTTTTATGTTTAATCATGTTTATTATAGTTCATATTTGCTTATATACATGTAAAAAAGACTATTTTCCCAACCCCTCTATACATTGGTATTGTTTAATAATATAATTATACAATAAACAGCATAAAATAATCAATATAAAATAATATTAAACACAAACAATAATAATTAGTGTATGTATTTTGGAGGCGGAATATGGACTTGAAACTTGGCATCAATTTGGGTTTTGCAATTAACAGGTATAATGAACCTGAGGAATGGGCATTTATTGTAGGGAAAAAATTAGGGCTAAAGCATGTCCAATTTGTGGCCGATTTGCTCAACCCATTTTTGCCTGAGAGTTATATCAATTCACAGATTGACAGGATAAAGAGAAGTACCGAAAAATACGGGATTAATGTGGAGTCGGTCTTTACCAGTTCATTTACAAGGGTGAACCATTTAATGCATCCGGATAAGGAGGCCCGTAAGATTTGGCTTAAGTGGTTCAAAAACCTGTTTGATATCGCAGCGAGGTTGGGTGCCAAAACCGGAGGGAGTCACTTTGGCATACTTACTTTTGCATCGTATGATGACGGCGAAAAAAGAAAATTTCTTATAGAAGAAGGAGTAAAAGGGTGGAGGAAATTGTCCTTTCATGCAAGGGAACTAGGGTTTAACAGCCTGATTTTTGAACCAATGTCCGTACCCAGGGAGATGGCAAATACGGTTGAAGAGTCTATGTGGCTGATGGAGCGTGTCAATGAAAATTGTGGGATACCCATGAGAATATGTCTGGATGTAGGGCATGCTCCACATCCAGGCCAAAGGGACCCCTATCCCTGGATAGAAAAACTTGGTTCTTATTCCCCTGTAATCCATCTGCAGCAGACTGTGCTCCATAAAAGCAATCACTGGCCTTTCACAAAGGAATATAATGAGCATGGGATAATACAACCTGAAAAAGTGATAGCTGCTCTTGATAAATCAGGCTGCAAAAATGCGTTGCTCATATTTGAGATAAGCCACAGAGAGCATTTTGACACTGATTTCAGGATTATAGAGGACTTAAAGGCTTCAGTGGATTACTGGAGGCCATATTTATCCTAATAGGAAGATATTTTACTATGGTTTTGGAGGTATATTGGTGAAAGCATGTGTTTTGCACAAGATAGGAGATCTGAGATATGAAGAAGTGGATAACCCGTTGCCCGGTAAAAATGAAGTTTTACTGGAAATAAAGGCTTGTGGTATATGCGGTTCGGATATACCAAGGGTGTATCTGAATGGTACCTATCATTTTCCCACAATCCCGGGCCATGAGTTTTCAGGACAGGTAATAAAATTGGGGGAAGATGTGGATAAAAGCCTTCTAGGAAAGAAAGCTGCAGTATTTCCGCTTATCCCATGTATGAAATGTGATATGTGCCGAATAGGGGAATACGCACAGTGTAAAAACTATAATTACTTTGGTTCACGGTGTGACGGGGGATTTGCCGAGTATATTTCAGTGCCGGTATGGAACCTGATGCCGGTTCCGGATAATGTTTCATATGA
>CAZANH010000200.1:0-26132 GCA_964486515.1 uncultured Eubacteriales bacterium | reverse complement strand
CACACCTCCTTGAACTGCCATACAGGAGAGAGCTATTTAGAGCAAACACCCAGCGGTATAAAGCTAACATCAGGCCAGGGGAACTGACTTTCATAGAAGCAACATAAATGTCCTACAGGAGTGATTCAGAACCATCCTTCAATAGCTTAATTATTATATTGTACACGAGCATTAGTTAAGTTCAATAGCAAACTATATTAAATTTTCAAGGATCAATAAAACTTTTTCCAGTTAATTTATGGATTAAGGTCGAACAAATCCGAGGTTTGTAACTGGAAATTATTTAACTTAAACCTCATAAATACTATTATACGAGGGGAGTGAGGTTCATGAAAAGATTGAAGATGTTGTTTTTATTGTGTGTATTTGTCATAACGAGTGTTTTTGTATCCAGTGGATTAACGAAGCAAATGCTTAAGGAAGTTGAAGCACTCACTTTGATAGACGCATACGCCCAGATTAATCCGATATGGAACGACGGCTATTACAATATGGATGTTTATGATTCCTTTATTGAGAATGTGGGTGGGGACGCATGGATTAAGATTAAAGATGTTGATTTTGGCAATACAATTACCCCGGAGGAATTTGAATTCGAATATTCATCCAACTCCACACAGGAAAGGCCTCTGGAAATCAGGCTGGACAGCATTGATGGCCAGTTGATTGGAAATGGTACCATAACCTATACAGGAGGGTGGGAAGTCTTCGTAACAGAACAGATTGAACTGGAAGGAATAAGTGAGCCGCTTGGCATACGTGATGTATTCATAATTATAAACATAGGAAAAGATTTTCCGGGAGGGAATTACAAGTGGTTCAAATTTACAGGGACGGACGGTATTTTACTTGACGAGGATTTTGATGATGGTGTAGCTGACAATTTTACAGAACACTCAGACAGTTGGAGTGTAAGCAGTGGAAAATATGAACAGTCAAGCACATCGGGAAGAGGTGAATCATATTATTCCAACGGTACTTCCTGGGACGATTATGAATATTCTGCCGATGTAAAAGTGCCAAGTGGAGTAGCAGGGATTTCATTCAGGGGTTCAAATTCCATGGATGATTGTTATGTATTGAGGTTCAAACCAGCCGATGATTGTGTTGGTTTTGGAAAGATTGAATCCGATAGTTTTTCTACATTACAGGATTACACCTGCAACTTTACGGAGGGAAATACGTACAATATGAAGGTTGTTGCAGATGGAAGTGACTTTACATTTTATATTGATTCCACTGAAATAGGTACAGCAAATGATACAACTCATACGAGTGGTACGATTGGTTTGTATACTTATAATGCAGCGAGTGAGTTTGATGACGTTCTGGTGAAAGAAATAGGAACTGCGACCCCTACTCCGACACCGACACCGACTCCGACACCTGGACAGGGCACAAATCTTCTTTCAAATGGAGATTTCTCCGATGGTTTGACTGATTGGAACTTCCATACTCATGGTGCCAGTGCATCTGTGACTGTATCCAATGGTGAGGCAGTTATTGATATAACAAGTGCAGGTTCAAACAAATGGGAGCCGCAACTTGCTCAGGATGATTTTGCACTTACAGACGGACAGGAGTACACCATAAGGTTTAATGCGAGAGCGGAATCTAGCAGGACAATTGAG
Source organism: uncultured Eubacteriales bacterium (assembly GCA_964486515.1). GTDB lineage: Bacteria > Bacillota > Clostridia > Acetivibrionales > CAZANH01 > CAZANH01. Next base: position 24,501 of record CAZANH010000200.1, on the reverse strand, counting down.
CTTTATATTAACACCGGTTCTACGGATTATACTGAAATATTCAGACAATCTGTAAGTTTAACAACAAGCATGCAGACTTTCCAATACACATTTACACCAAGTATTTCGGATGATAATGCGAAGATAGACTTTAACTGTGGAACGAATAATGCGAACGTCATAATAGACAATGTATACCTGTCTGATGATAAAGCCTTTTATGTGTCTCCAGACGGTTCGGATAAAAATGATGGAAGTATAAATATGCCATTCAAGACAATAGAAAAAGCACAGGCGACAGTAAGTGATATAATTGATAATGGTATGGATTACGATGTCACAGTATATATTCGAGAGGGTGTGCATTATTTAGACAATACGATTACCTTTACTGACATTGATTCTGGAAGAGACGGTTATTCTGTCAAATATATTGCTTATCCAGGAGAAGAACCAATACTGGATGGAGGATATTTACTGACGGAATGGGATAAAGTTGATACCAATATCTATAAGACACAAATCGGTACGGGATTTGGAACAATGTTTGAAAATGGTGAGCGTAGCCATGTTGCAAGGCACCCTGACAAAGGTGCAGTCCGTGAAGGATATCTGACTGTGGCTGAACCAATGGTTGAAGAATCTCCAAAAACCAAGTTCCGTTTCAATGAGGGAGATATACCTGATGGGCTGAATCCGAGCACAGAGGACTTGGAAGTATATATCTGGCCAGGTGGACCGGATGGTATTTACAGCTGGAATTCTTATGCAAAAAAGATAGTGGATATTGATTATTCTGAACGTATAATAACCCTTGAAAGTGATGTGGGATATGAAATGGCGCCCGGCTCAAGATATTATATTCGTGGTAGCATGTCTATGCTTGATGCCCCGGGAGAGTTTTATGTTGACAATACTGAAGGCTATGTATATTATTGGCCCAGGGAATCGCCAATCACGGAACAGGAAATCATAGCACCTAAGATAAGCCGTCATGTACAGTTTAAAGGAGCTTCTGATTCAGAATTATGCGAAAACATAGAGATAGAAGAGTTAACTTTTCGAAATACTGATTATTCAAAGGATTCATATTCCTATACCGGGGCCATTCTACTTAAAAATGCCAGGAAAATTACTATAAAAGACAATCACATTCATGGTATTGGTGCAAATGGGATTGAAGGTAGGGAAACAGTAGAGGATTGTGTTATTTACGGTAACTTAATGAATGACATCGGATATATAGGAGTTATTATGGAAGGCTCCAGCAGCAATACCAATATGAAGAACAATCAGATTGTGAACAACCTTATTCATAATGTTGGTGTAATGATGGGGCATGGACACGGTATTAGGTTGTCTGGTACTTCAGCTAACACTGTATCTCACAATAGAATTTTTGACTCTACCAGATATGCAATAAGTATGAAAAATAATAAAACAAGCAATAATATGATTAAATACAATGATTTGTTCGATTCAAACAAGGATTCCCAGGATACGGGGGTTATTGAAGCCTGGGAGGCAGGAGCGGGAAATGTAATTGATCACAATCGAATATACAATAGTGACATACATTTTTCATTTGGCTTTGGAATCTATCTGGATGATCGATGTCAAGAATTTACGGTATCCAATAATGTACTCCACGGACTGCAGCAGTCGGGAAATGGTGAACTGAGAAATCCCATTTTATCCAAGGGTGTTGGCAACAGGTTCTTGAACAACTATGTTGTAAACAATCAAGGAACAAGCATCGGGCCCTTTGGGTCTTATGATTCTTCTAGCACCAGCTGTACGGATGTCACAATGTCCAGGAATATTTTTTACAATTCTGGTGACGTAGTATACCATTTTAAAGGATGGAATGACGAGCGTTATGATTCCTCAGACTATCAGCTCATATATAATGAAAATGGTCCATATGGTATTTCCGGTGTTCCAGGCGTTTTTAATTTTGATGAGTGGAGAACCCTTTATGATTACAAGTTTGATCAACTGAGTATAGCTGACAATCCGAAATTCATGGACGAGTCAAATGATGATTACAGACTTTGTTATGACTCTCCGGCAAGAAAGCTGGGGATAGAAGAAGTAGATTTTGCCAACATGGGATTGCTGAATGACTTTAAATTTGCCATTCCAGAGGATCCACTGGAATACATTTATCCTGTAGATTCTAATGGAAATACACTGTCATTTATAAAACTGGGTAGTGGGCAAACTGTGGGAACCGGTATCTTGGGACGTACGATGACAGGATTTATAACTGACTTATCCAGTGCGGATATAGATTATGTAAGCAGTGATATCGGTGTTGCCACCGTAGATGAGTTTGGTCAGATAACTGCTGTAGGAACAGGAGTGACCGAAGTGACTGTAACTGTTTCACGGGGAAGTGAGACAGTTGAAACTAACCTGCATGTTCTAGTAGATGATGAGTTGCAAAATGTTCAAGTGAATGCTGCTAGGAACAAGCTTGAAATTGGTGAAGAGACACCGCTTCACATTTACGGGGAAAGTGAATTTGGTTCTTATACAATGCTTGATGTTGATGATGACATGGTGGAAATCACCAATTATAACCCAGATGTTATTGAGATTGATGAAATGGGCAATATTACTGCGCTTTCGGAAGGAGAAGCTACTATTGAAGCAGATGTAACCATAAATGGTGTTACAAAAACAGGGCAGCTTACAGTTACTGTCTACGAACCTATTGACGCTTACGACTTTATCTATCCAGAAAGCTATAGTGATTTGGCTGATTTAACAGTTGAGGATTCCAAGATAAAAAATACAGTTCCGGGTTCATGGATTCTGTTTAAAAACGTTGATTTCGATGATACAGTTCCAAATCTACTAAAAATGAGTGCAGCAGTTCCGGAGTCTTATGCCGGCGGTAATATAGAAGTTCGTGTAGACAGCCTGAATGGTCAGCTTCTAGGCAATGTTACAGTTGAAGCTACCCAGGGATGGACCGATTTCCAAGAACAGTCGGCCACTCTTGATATGGGACTGAATTTGACAGGAGTACACGATGTTTACTTTATTTTCAGCGAAAGTAACGATGATTTGGCAGGGGAATTCAAGTGGTTTTCCTTTGACCGTGAACCGGTTGCGCCACCCGCACCCTGGATGGTCAAAAACTATGGAGAAAATACTGTTGGTACTGTAGATACGATAGAAGAAGACAAATATACCTTTGAGACAAACGGTGCAGACATATGGGGAACAGATGATGAATTTACTTTCATGTACCAGGAAATTGATGAATTGTCAGCAGACAATATCTCTGTTATTGCAACTATTGATTCTGTATACGAGATTGATGAGGATTCAGCAGCAGGTCCTATGATTAGAGCTGGAGACGGCTCCGGAGCATACAATTTAAGTGCCAGAGTCGTAGCTTCTGAAGGGGGGCTCCGGCTTACCTACAGAAACGATGATAAACCTGAAACATGGTACCAGGTGGGCCCTGATGCCGTTTATCCCGTTACAATAAAGCTGACCCGTAACGAAAATCTGTTCACTGCTTACTATTTGGATGGTGAAGACTGGATTCAATACGCACAGATAGAAGTTGAAATGAATGGAGATATTTTGGTGGGGGTTGGTGCAATGTCAGGCTCTACTGACTTTACTACAGCAAAGGTATCAGACATCATAATCGAATAGAACATATTATATTATTAAACTGGTGTTTTATTAAGTATACTGCCATATTGCTTTGTAATACCAATTGCAATATGGCAGTAATAAAATAGCAGAGTTTTTTAAAAAAGGGGTTAGACAAGGAGATTAAAAAAAATGAATAACAAAAAATAAAAATGGCATGTATACAGCCGGGGTAATTCTCTGGTTTGATTATGTTCCGGGAACAAACCTGTCATGGGGCACAAAAAGAAAAGCAAATTTCACTCCCGAACAGACTGCCGTATACGGCAGGTATCTGGCTGCAAGATACGCTGCGTATGGTACAATCTGGATTACAACAGGAGATACGGATTTTAAAGACAGTTATGCAATGTCAGTTTATGATGCAGCTGCACAAGCTGTCAGGAATGCTTCACCATATGGGAATCTTATGACTGCTCATCTTAATGGGGGCATTTACACTCCAAAGGAACTTAATGACAGGGATTGGCTGGATTTTCACATGTACCGCTCATGTACACGGAGATATTGCATTCATTTATGGTGAGGCTGGCCGGGGCAAAACTGAAGTATTGAAAGAATATGAAAGAAATAAACGATAAGGTTATATATATTCAGGCAGATGCCACAATATCAAACGTAAAATCAATTCTGGAAGAAATCTGGGAAGCAATAGGCAATAGAAACAGAGAACCGGAACGCTTTCTCAAAAAGGAGATTATTGAGGTCTTTAAATACTCTGGTGTTTTTCTGATAGTAGATGATGCACAGTATTTGACGTTAAAAGCCATGGAAGTCATTCGTGTGATTAATGAAAATGCTGAAACAGGTATTATATTCTGTGGTAATCAGCATATTTATGACAGGATGTTCGGCAGGGAGGCCACACAGTATTCACAGCTTTTTAGCAGAATTGGAATAAAGAAGTATGTACCGGCAACAGTCCCTATGGAAGATGTACAAAATATTTTGGATATATATGATATCAGCAAGGATTGTATGGCTTTCCTGCACAAACTTGCAAATAGCAGGGGTGGCTTAAGATACATGCTTAAAATCTATATGATGGCTGAAATGGCGGCAAGAACAAAGGGTGAGGAGCTGGCTTTATCCCATTTGACCATGACACATAAGATTCATTTGGGGAAGTAGAAGTGTACTGGCAAAAGTTACTATTCCTTTGATGTGCGCATAAATTAGGCGTATAGTATTAGCATAGAGTTGTGATAAAAGATGACTCCAATACATTGCATAAAAATGGTTGGCAACAAATTGAAGCTAGGACTAAAGGAATGGTTATAGTGTTTAATTTCCAGATATACCGGGTTGCGTAAGCTATGGCGAGGATGAACAGACCTAAAAACAAGCTTCAGAAGCACTTAGTCTTCATATATATGGCATGGAAAAAGATGGTGAATTAATTCCTTCTCCATCTAAAACACCATCGATTGATACAGAAACAGCTTCAGGGGGAGTCTTTTTTAGCCAGAGTAAATATATCCTTGTACTTGTTATTTTGAATATCAAACAAGGTATAATTCCTGATGTCCTTCTCAGACAAATTGTTTATCCTGCTGATAACATATTGTCCATCCATGCTCATCAGGTTATTGCCTTAGCAATTAAGCAACTTTGCATGCAGAGAGATGATTAAAGTGAATTTACTATACAATATATGGAAGTTTTAGTATAACATTAATACCTCTTACTTCTCCTGAAGTTATGTTTATGCCATATTGATCCCCAAAAAACAGATGAATTCTCTGATTTACATTCATTATACCAATATGTTCTTTTTCTTGTGTTTTTTTATTGCTCATCATTTCATTAATATGCTTTATTTCCTGTGGGCTCATACCTACCCCATTGTCCCTTATAATAACATTCAGGTTGTCAGCAATTCTTTTTGCTTCAATAGATATGATTCCAGTACTCTGTAGTGGTCTGATACCATGATGTATTGCGTTTTCCAGTAAAGGCTGGAGCATGATCTTGATGACCTTGCATTTTTTTACTTCTTCATCAATATCCCATACAACTTTAAATTTATCCCTGTAACGCAATTTCTGAAGATCCAAATAGGTATGGACATGCTGCAATTCTTTTGCCAGCGGAACAAGACTGTCAACACTTTCTAAAGAATACCGTATCATAGTGGCAAGGGTGGATAACATTACAGAAGTCTCGTTTTTTCCTCCTGTAAGGCGCATTGCCGACCAGTTGATTGTGTCAAGAGTATTATATAAAAAGTGAGGGTTTATTTGTGACTGTAGGGCAATAGATTGTGCTTTTTTTAGTAAGGTAATCCTTTCATTAAGCTGTTGCGTGATTTGTACATTCTTGTTTATTGTGGTTTTTATTGCATTAAGGATGTAGGTTTCTTCATTACGGCTGAAACCCTGATCGCTCTCTGAAAGGAGTGGAATTGGGTGCCGGATGACTTTTAGAATATTTTTATAGGGCCTGTACAGCCTTATTGTTATGAGAATTGCAATGAGTATAGTAATAGCAAAGCCTGAGATGATAATAATTAGCATGTCATTCATAAGAGTATTTATATTGCTATGATATGTTTCTATTGGTACAGCAGAGATATAATATAAGCCCGTATACTTTATGGGAGTTTTATAAAGAACATATTCATCTGACTTGATGTATTTGTCTGAGGAATTCATAAGAGTGTTAATACTTCCTGGCGAAATGTTATCATGACTCCCCCAGACATCTGTTACAATATTATATTCGGTGTCTACTATGAAAAGACCAAAATCGTAGGAGCTGCGCAAGGTTGAAAGCTCTGAAACAAATTTGTTAAAATTGATGTTGAATATAAGTATACCCTGTTGATTATTACTATACCCTAAAGATTTATAAAGGGAGAGTATTTTTAAAGGCTGTCCCGAGGAACTGTAGGTATTTCTAAAAGAAGGCCAGAATCTACCAACTTTGCTGTTTTGTTTGTACTCGTTATACCACTTCGTATCAATGAACTGTTCGAATTCTGCCAGACCGTAATTGGACAAGACAAGATTACTAATATCAGAATAGACATAAATGCTTTCCAAGTAATCCTTTAGCTGCATCTGTGTTGTAAGCTGATCGAATAATCTATCTATATTAAAAAAGTAGACTTCTTGATTGGCTCTGCTTATTAGGAATGTGTTTATATCTGCATCACCTGCCAGATAATTCATTTGCTTGAGACTATCAGAAATCATGTCATCAGTCGAATTTTTAATAATGGATATGGATTTGCTGCTGTATATAATTATTTCATTGGCAGTGAAAGCATTAAAAGTAAAGCTGGATATCCATATTATTATACCCATAGGTAAAAGTATTACAACAGATAATAACAAGAAGGTTTTTAAAAAAATCCTCCTGAAATTAATTTTTTTTATACGCTTTGTTATATTGTGGATTCCATCACCCATTACTATCAGTCCTCTTGTTCATTGATAAAAGTTTTCTAAAAGAAGTTGGTGTATATCCTGTATAATTTTTGAATGTTTTAGTAAAATACCGGATGCTTTTATATCCTACTTTGCCGCTGATTTCATATATTTTATGTTGAGGCATTTTTAATAGCTTAATTGCATATTCCATTTTATTTCTCACAACGAAGTCTATAAAATTCTCACCTGTTTTTTCTTTGAAAACACGGCTGAAATAATATTGGCTCATATAGAATTTTTCTGATATATCTTCCAATGAAAAGTCATTAGTTATGTTTTCAGCAATATATTTTTTTGCCTGTTCGATAATGTCATAATCGTTTATATTTGTTTTTTTAATGTGGTGGATAAGATCATTAAAAAGTCTGGTTAAAAACGTAAGGATTTCACCTGGAGTTTTAAGCGAATAGACAATATTCCATTCCTTATCCCACTCCTTATAAAGCTCACTTGATGAAATATCAACAGATGATTCCTGAAGTTTATTTTTTATAGCAACTAAAAGATTTGCTGTTAAAGTATGCATTTCTGATATATCAAGATTTTCCATGTAAGAGGTAAACTGTTTGATAACACTTAAAGCAGTTTCCATATTACCGGTACATATTGTACTGTAAATCATTTTCTGCAGTTCACTTATTTTAATCATTAAGCTTTCAGTCATTTTACTATTGCTGATACTGCTTTTATTATGCAAAAGCTCCTTAATATTTTTAAATACCTCAGTTTCTAAAATAGAAACTCTACAGGAAAGTGTTTCTTTAAGCTGAGAGCAAAGATTTTTATTGCTGTAATCTATAAGATTGTGAGCCTTTTCATAATGAGCTTTACTGTCAGAAGTCAGTATTCCCAATACCTGAAGGTTGTTGTGGCTTTTAGTAATCATTCGGTACTCAATGAGGGAGGATGAAAGGTTAATACAGTTTCTGACACAGGAATAAAAATCACTGTTTGAATGAGTCCATTGATTAGCTATGAAATCATCGTAGTTTTCTATAGAGAGAACGAGTATAAAACACTTAGATTTTTCTATATCCAGCTTTGGATACAGAAAGTTAAACATAGACTTTATATAATGTTCATTTTTGAAAGAGGCCATCATCAATTCGGAAAAAAAGTTGTCCTTAATCTCGAGAAGGCTTTTTTCCATTAATTCCAATGCTATAGTATTAATGTAAGCCTCGTACTCTTTATCCAATGTGTGTTTCACCTTAGTTATTGAGGCCGTCAGTATATCAATGTCTATAGGCTTAAGCACATATTCCTGAACGTTGAATTTTATGGCGGACATGGCAAGGTCAATTTCCTTGTAACCACTTATAAGTATAATCTTTGTTGACAAATTATTCTGAAAAACATACTCAGCAATATCAAGACCGGACTTTTTTGGCATTTTAATATCTGTAACAACCATGTCAACACTATTACTCTGGATATACTGAATAATCTTCTGACCATCCTCAAAGGCGGCAACAAGTTCGAAACCCAAACCGGCCCAATCCACAATATCGCGAAGGCCTTCTCTAATAACTTCTTCATCATCGGCAATTACAAGTTTATACATATACTAACCGTGACCCCCCTTATAGAAAATTAATTTTCTTATATTATAACACACTTGTTTTTTATATTTGGCTGGATAAATTATTGTAAACAAAAAAGGTACACAAAATAACAAGTTAGTGTCCTTTTTTTTATTATTATATCTGTTAAAATGAATACGTCAACATGATAAACGGAGTGGTTAAATTGAGTTTGAAAGTATTAGGAAACAAACTGTTAAATATAAAAAAAAGTAATAACAGTGAGTTGTTAACAAGAAAAAAGATAGATAATTTTCAATTGCTGCTTCTCGCAATTCCAGCAATTGTTCTGATATTTATTTTTTCGTATATCCCAATGGGTGGGATAGTTATTGCTTTCAAGCAATTTAAAGTACCACTTGGAATATTTGGAAGTCCATGGGTTGGGCTTAAGAATTTTGAGTTCTTTTTTAAATCAGAAGATGCATGGCGTACTATAAGAAACACACTTGGAATGAATCTACTTATGATTTCGGTACATTTGATCTGCAATATTGCTTTTGCAATGTTGTGTTTCAGATTAAAGAGTAAACTTTCCATAAAGTTTTATCAGACCGCCACTATTATTCCCAGCTTTTTATCCTATGTTATAGTGGGTTATCTGGTATATGCTCTTTTAAAACCTATGGGTGGTGTAGCCAATCAGATTATTGAAGCTTTAGGCGGAAAATCTATTCAATGGTACATTTCTCCCGGTAAGTGGCCTGTAATATTATTGCTTACAAGTCTGTGGCATGGCGTTGGACAAGGTAGTTTATTCTATTTTGCCAGTCTGGTAGGTATTGATAAGGAATATTTTGAGGCAGCTTCACTTGACGGAGCATCAAAGTGGCAGGAGTTTCGCTATATAATACTTCCTTTTTTGACACCGATTATTGTTATTATGCAGATTTTAGCCATAGGCAAAATATTCAGGGCAGATTTTGGACTGTTTTTCAATGTAACAAGAGATATGGGAGCTCTCTATTCCACAACTGATGTTATCGACACATATATATATAGAGCATTGATTACCCTTGGTGATATCGGAATGTCTGCTTCTGTTGGTGTGTTTCAATCTGTTGTTGGATTTATTCTTATTATTTTTACAAACTATATAGTTCGAAAAATTGAAGCGGACTATTCATTTTTTTAAGGGAGGTGATAGATTGATGAAGAAAAAACAGAAACCACAGATTCTTTTGCACAGCATAGGACTAATTTATGTAATAATATGTGTTGTGCCTTTTTTAATAGTTTTTTCGGCGTCATTGACTCATCCCTTTGAACTGAGTCAGCATGGATACGGATTCTGGCCGGAAAAAGTGGACTTAACAGCGTACAATGCTATTTTCCGTAACCCGGAAACAATAATACGTTCATATGTAGTTACCATATTTGTTACAGTTGCAACAGTTTTTTTTGGATTGTTATTTATGTCCATGGCGGGTTTTACTCTGGCGAGAAATAATTGCAGCTTTCGTCGGCCTCTGGCATTTTATTTCTTCTTTACAATGCTTTTCAGCGGCGGGCTTGTACCGAGTTATATATGGATAACACAATATTTAAAGTTAAATGATACTTTATGGGTAATGATAGTACCGAGCTTGATTAATGTATTTCACATGTTTATGATAAGAACATTTTTTCAAAAGCTTCCTGCATCACTCTACGAGTCAGTTAAAATTGATGGAGCCAATGAGTTTCGTATATATTTCAGTATTGCTCTCCCATTATCACTACCTGTTCTTGCTACTGTTGCATTTTTTAACACAATGAGCAAGTGGAATGATTGGAGTACAGGACTATACTATATAAGCGACAGAAACCTGTATCCACTCCAGTATTTGCTTTATACTATTCAGAAGGATATTCAAAGCCTGCTGGCTGCAATGGACTTTAATGCATCGGGAATGGCGGGAGTTTCACTAAAGGATGTTCCGGGAGAAAATCTGCTTATGGCCATGGTTGTCGTAGCAGGTGGGCCAATGTTGGTAGTATTTCCCCTTTTCCAAAAATACTTCGTAAGTGGATTGACCATTGGATCAGTGAAGGGCTAATCCGGTGTAGGGCCGTATGGAAATACGGATGAAACAGTATTCTTAACCGTAATGGTTAAAAATAAATTAATTCATAGGAGGAGTTAAATATGAAAAAACTTAAAAGAGTGTTAACCCTGTTAGTGGCAGTATCGCTAATGGCAGCTGTGGTACTTACCGGCTGCGGAGAAAACAAAACTGAGAATGAGGGTACAAGTACAGCAGACAACGAAACATCATCTGCACCTGAAGCTACAGTTGAGCCTGAAGTGAAGAAAGATCCTGTGACTATTGTATGGTACGGCACAGGAGATGATCAAACTAATCCTAAGCCTGTTTACGACAAAGTCAATGAAATCTTATTGGATAAGTACAATATTTTATTGGACTTTAAGACTTATCCCTTTGGTACCTACAATGAAAAAATGAACATGATTATTTCTTCAGGCGAAAAATATGATTTGTGCTTTACTACTGAGTCATGGCTTAACAAATACCCCCAACAGGTTGCAAGGGATGCATTCCTTGCTTTGGATGATTATCTTCCCAATTATCCTAAACTCCTGGAGGTATTTCCTGATAAGCTTCTGCAGCAGATGAGGGAGAATGGTAAAATATATGCTATCCCTAACTACCAGATAGCCTTCAGTCAATGGGGCCTGTTTTTTAGAAAAGATTTGATTGAGGAAAGTGGTTTTGACTATTTGAGTATCAAAACTTACATGGATGCAGAACCTTTCTGGAAGTGGGTTGTTGAAAACCGTCCAGAATACTTTCCGGCCAAGGAGTCATGGCAGAGTCAGCTTGTTGATACTGACCATCAGTGGGTTGATGTTGCTTACGATGCAATCTACAATAGAGATGATACTACCCGCACACTGATAATGATGGATGACAAGGCGAAGTCGATGGCTGCTAAAAGAGGTGCATGGTACATGGGAACAAGAAACAGGGATATGTGGCTGAAAGGATATTTAAGAAAGGATTCTCCAACGGTTGTGGACCAGGCGCCTGACCAAGCAGCTGGAAGATATGCTTCTTTCCATAATACAGTAAAGCCTGGAGGAGAGGCTGAAGTATCAGCTAAATATGGTGCAGAATATGTACAGGTGGCTCTTGAAAAACCTATGTCTACCCAGAGGTCAAGCCGATCAGCTATGACAGCTGTAGGTTCATTAACGGATCATCCTGAAGAGGCTATCAGAATGCTGGAAATAGTAAATACTGATGCTGAAATCATGAATTTGTTGAACTTTGGTATTGAAGGAACAAACTATGAGCTGGAAGGCGGTAAAGTAAAAAAAATAGAAGGTTCCGGATATTTCTACAATACAGCATGGGCTTTAGGCAATCAATTCATAGCAAAACTCATGGTAGGACAACAGGATGGTATTTGGGAAGAGACTGACAGACTCAACAGGGAAGCCGAGTATTCACCGGTAAACGGATTTTCCTTTAATAACACTAATGTAACTAATGAAATTGCAAATGTTCAAGCGGTAAGAAAAGAATTCTATAGATGGGAATACATGGATAACTACGAAGAAAGATATGATCAGACCATTGTCAAGCTTGAAGAAGCAGGTCGCAGCAAGATCCTTGCAGAGGTTCAAAAACAGCTTGATGAATGGTTTGCAGCACAGAAGTAGTACAACGATGTATATTATTTAGAAAGATTTATGAATTGTATCACTGTCCATATATGGACAGTGATACAATTTTCTATATTATATGAGGAGAATGTAAAGATGAGTAAAAATTTACAGGTTTTAAAATCAAGTGCTGTAATTAAGAGATATGAAAAAAATCCAGTTCTGTCATACAAGGATATACCATATAAAGCTGCCTTGATTTTCAATGCAGGAGTTACTAAGTACCAGGGGAAATATGTTATGGTGTTTAGAAATGATTACGGTTCTATAGAGGAACAAAAGCTTGAGGGAACAAATATAGGTATTGCCTTTAGTGATGACGGATTGAACTGGAAGGTCAATGAAAAACCGTGCTTTGACCTTAAGGATGAGGAAATAAGGCGTGCTTACGATCCTCGATTAACAGTAATTGACGGTATAGTGTATATGTGTTTTGCAATAGATACAAAACATGGGATAAGGGGGGGGATAGCTGCAACTGAAGATTTTGAAAAGTTTGAAATATTGTCCATGTCTGTTCCGGATAATCGTAATATGGTGCTGTTTCCTGAAAAAATTAGAGGGAAATATGTCAGACTCGAAAGACCATTTCCGGTATACAGCCGCTATGGATATGCTGAAAGATTTGATATATGGATGTCTGTTTCACCCGATCTAAGATACTGGGGGGACTCAAAATTGCTTCTTGGAGTAGAGGATGTCCCATATGCCAATACCAAGATAGGACCCGGAGCGCCGCCAATAAAAACTTCAAAAGGGTGGCTTACCACTTTTCATACAGTAGACTTCGATGAAATCAGAGGAAAAAACGGATGGCAGCAAAAATGGCAGAAAAGATACTGTGCTGGTATTATGCTGCTGGATCTTGAGGATCCCACAAAGATAGTAGGAATGTGCAAAGATCCTCTGCTGGTGCCTGAGGCACCTTACGAAACTGATGAAGGTTTCAGAACCAATGTCATATTCCCGGGAGGCATGATTCTTGAGGTTAGTGGGGAAGTAAAAATATATTATGGTGCTTCCGATACTGTGGAATGTGTTGCCACTGCTGATGTTGATGATTTAATAGAGCTATGCAGCCCTGTTTGACATACACTTTGTTTTCTGAAATCAACAAAAAAAATACATAAAAAAACAAGTTAATGTACTTTTTTAAAATGCAGGATTTGATAAGATACTTATGTATACAGTCAGTATAGCTATTTTTGGGAAAAAGCGGAGGGAATATGATACATATAGCACAATGTAAAAGTAGCTATGAGCTGGAACCAAGAAATGCGCCTTTTGGGTTTAAAGGTAAAAGTGTAAAGGAGCCGTCTTGGCAGAGAATTGTACAGCTGGAAAGCAGTAATGGCAAAAGGGGTATTGGCCTATCCAACCAAAGCATATTGTGGTCTGATGCAGAAGTGTTTACGCGCTGGGGAGAGGTTTCCGGCAACGGCATAATGTGCCTCATGACAGATTTTGCTCTTCAAGAGGCAAAAAAAATACCTTTCAATACACCCATGGAATTGCTGGAACAGCTGCTGCCCATTACTTATGAATATGGAAAGAAAATTTCTTTAATGCCACAGCTGCGAATGACCTTTGCATTAAATGCACTTGTTGCTGTAGATACTGCGGCCTGGCTGGTATACTCAAGAGAAAATAGCATTAATAATTTTGATGACATGATACCGGATGAAGCTAAATTTGCTCTATCCTGCCGCCATGAACAGGTAGCCGGTATACCTCTCATTTCTTATAATCTTTCCAAGTCCCAAATAGAAAAAACTGTAGATGAAGGATACTTTTTTTTGAAGGTTAAAATAGGCTCTGACCCAGATAAAGACGGAGATCTTGACAAAATGCTGGAATGGGATAAAAGGAGACTGTCAGAAATTCATGAGATTGTTAAAGATAAAAAAACTTCATATACAGAAAATGGCCAAATTCCATACTATCTTGATGCAAATGGAAGATATGACAGCAAAGACCGTCTTTTGCGACTTTTGGACCATGCAGATAGAATTGGCGCTCTTGAGAGGATAATAGTACTGGAAGAGCCTTTTCCTGAAGAAAACAGGATGGACGTCAGAGATATACCCGTACATCTTGCTTCTGATGAAAGTGTTCACTCATTGGAAGATGTAAATGAGCGAATTGATATGGGGTATGGTGCTATTGCTTTAAAGCCCATCGCCAAGACCATGAGTATGAGCTTTAAAATGTGTCAGGCAGCCCATGCAAGGGGTATTCCTTGTTTTTGCGCGGATTTGACTGTAAACCCCACAATGGTTGATTTAAATAAAAATTTTGCTTCAAGGCTCAAGCCATTGCCAGGTATGAAAATAGGAGTGTTGGAGTCCAATGGACATCAAAATTACAGAAACTGGATAAAAATGCAGACCTATAATCCCTGTCATGGATCGCTCTGGACAATATGCAATAATGGCCTGTTTACTCTTAACGATGATTTCTATTTGACGAGTGGTGGATTTTTTGATGAAAGTGAGCATTACAAGTCACTGTTGGAATAATCCTGATAAGGAGGAGGTAAATATGCAAGAAAAAAAACTTAGGCTTGGAATTATAGGATGCGGTACCATATCAAAATGGCATGCTGAAGCTATTTTGAATATTCCTGGAGCTGAACTTGAAGGGGTTACTGATGCTAATGAAGAGGCAAAAAAAAGCTTTGCTGAGAAATACAATGTAAAGGCTTACTCATCTTCGAGGGAATTGCTTAACTCTTTGGATATTGATGCTGTATGCATCTGTACCCCCAGCGGATTGCATGCTCCTCTGGCTGTTGAGGCTGCAGAAGCGGGAAAGCATATAGTTATTGAGAAGCCTATGGCTATAACCGAAGGTCAGATAAGAGATATTATTTGTGCATGTGAAAAAAACAAAGTCAAGGTTGAAGTTATTTCGCAATTGAGATTTCTGCCATCGGTTCAGAAGATTAAAGCTGCTGTAGAAAAAGGGCTCCTTGGGAAAATAGTGGCCTGTAATCTGGATATGAAATTTTACAGATCTCCTGAGTATTTCTCTTCAAGCAATTGGAGGGGGACATGGGCATTGGATGGAGGAGGAGCACTTATGAATCAAGGAATTCATGGTGTAGATTTAATGCTCTATGCTATGGGTTCTGTAAAAAAAGTTTTTGCATTTTCAGCTACAATGCTAAGAGATATTGAAGTGGAAGATATGGCTTCTGTTGTTGTGGAGTTTGAAAATGGAGCGCAGGGGCTGGTCCAAGCATCTACATGCATATATCCGGGCTCACAGAGAAGGCTGGAGATATGTGGCGAGAAGGGAATAATAACACTTGAAGGTAATTCTATTACAAGATGGGAAATAGAAAACAGTCAGCCAGTTGATCTTTCCGACATTGCAGTTGATAACAGTGAGACGTTCAGGGATCCCAAATTGTTCAACATTGAAGGACACATAAAACAGATAAGTGATATGGTAGAAGCCGTACTGGATGACAGAAAGCCCTTTGTAGACCAGTATGAGGGCAAAAAAGCTGTAGAACTGATACTTGGTATATATAGATCAGCCGCTAAAGGCAGTGTTATCAATCTTTAGAGAGGAGTTGCAATTTTGAGTTTTGAAAAAGCTAAGAGGATAATGGTAATAGGTGCTCATCCTGATGATTGTGAATTAAGAACCGGCGGAACGGCGATTAAGCTTGTCAAGTCAGGCCATAAAGTGAAGTTTGTATCAGCTACCAATGGAGATACCGGTCATTATGAGATGGGTGGAGGACAGCTTGCTAAGGTCAGGATGGAAGAAATGATGAAATCCACAAAAACAGCAGGTGTAGAGTGTCAGGTGCTGGACATACATAATAATGAAATCGAACCTTCTGTAGTATATCGCAGGATGTTTATTAAATGTATCAGGCAATTTCAACCGGAATTAATCATCACCCATAGACCTAATGATTACCACCCTGATCATAGATATACTTCCACCCTTGTTCAGGACTCAATATTCGGACTTTCCATACCGAATGTATGTCCTCTTGAGCCATGTTTAAAAAAGATGCCTGCAGTAATGTATATGCATGATTCATTTACGAAGCCCGTTGAGTTTGTACCTGATATTGTAGTAGGTATTGATGATGTTATGGACATTAAGGTTAATATGCTTAATTGTCATAAATCACAAGTTTATGAATGGCTCCCATGGATTAATGGAAAAAAGACTGACATCCCGGAAACTGATGAAGCAAGGATCAAATGGTTGGGTAGATATCAAAGAGACAGGGATGGTGTTGTTGCAGAAAAATATAGGCAAATATTAATAAACAGGTATGGTGAAAAAGGAAAAGGGATTACGGCTGCGGAAGCTTTTGAAATATCTGAATACGGTGCCAGGTTATCAAAAGAAGACATCAGCAGTATGTTTCCTTTTCTGTAAATAAATTAAGCAAATGCTTGGAGGATATTATGTTTAAAAAGGGTATCATCACCGATGAAATATCCCAGGAGCTCGATACTGCAATTGAGCTGTCCCTAAAGTATAATATGGACGGAATTGAATTGAGGTCTGTATGGGAAAAGGGAGTACACGAGCTAAGTAAGGAAGAAATAAATAAGATCAAACAGATGGTTGATGCTGCTTCTCTTGAAGTATGTGCATTAAGCTCACCATTTTTTAAATGCGATATTGACAGCGAAGATGACTA
Organism: uncultured Eubacteriales bacterium; assembly: GCA_964486515.1. GTDB lineage: Bacteria > Bacillota > Clostridia > Acetivibrionales > CAZANH01 > CAZANH01. The sequence continues at coordinate 7,479 of CAZANH010000200.1, read as the reverse complement.
CATAGAGCATATTAAGATTTTAAAGAAATCAATAGAAGCGGCACATATTTTAAATATCAATATGATAAGGGGCTTTACCTTCTGGGAAAAGGGGGAATTGACAGATTGCATTGACAAAATAACTGAAAAATTTATAGAGCCTGTCAAAATAGCAGAAAAAGAAGGTATTACACTTGTACTGGAATCTGAGCCCAGCGTCAATGCCGGTAATGCGCGGAAGTTGCGGAAAGTGATAGAAAAAATAAATTCGCCTTATGTACAGGCATTATGGGATCCTGGAAATGATATACCGGATCCTGATTGTGAGATTCCTTATCCAGATGGGTACAACTTGATAAAACAATATATGGTCCATATGCATCTTAAGGACATCAAGAAAAATCCTGACGGAACAAGGGAAAGGGTTCCTGTAGGAGAAGGATCTGTTGATTTTAAAGGGCAGTTCAGGGCTTTGTCTGAAGATAAATATAAAGGATATGTTGTTCTTGAAACTCATTACCGTCCCAAAGTAATTCTCGAGGAAAACCTTGTGAAAATGCCTAAGGGCTCTGCATTTTCCTTTATGGGATACGAGGCAACCGAGGATTGCCTTATTAAATGGAATAAGCTGATGGAAGATGTTTAATTGAGAAAAGTTTACCGGGAGGGAATATAATGATTAAAATTGGTGTAGTAGGTATTGATGTGTCACATCCACTGGCATTTTCAAGAGAGCTGATGAAAGAAAACCGTGCTCGTTACACTGCTGTGTATAATGACGGTTTCAGGACAGATAAAGAAGTGGAAGGGTTTATGAAAAAATGCAATGTGGAGAAGCGGTATTTCAGTATAGAGGAAATGGCAGAAAACATAGACATTGGCTTTGTTCAGAGCTGTAACTGGGATAAGCACCTGGAGCAGGCAATGCCATTTATAAGAGCAGGAAAACCTGTATTCATCGACAAACCCATTGTAGGCTCTCTGGCAGAATGCAAAAAGATTGAGAAACTTGTGGAAGAGGGTGCTATTATACTTGGAAGTTCTTCGGCCAGATATTCTCAGAACATGATTGATTTTGTAAATATGCCTGAAGAAGAACGCGGGAAAATTGTTAATGTATTCGGCACATCAGGTGTAGATGAATTCAATTACAGCATTCATATTGTAGAAGCAATAGGAGGGATTTTGGGTACAGGCGCTGTTTCAACCAGATATGCCGGAAGTGCCAATGTAGATGGAAAGCTTTGTGAAACTTTTTTTGTCAGCTTTGAAAATAGTACTTCAGCTGTATACAACGCTTTTACAGGTACATTTCACCCATTTGAGATGGTGGTGATGACTACAAAAAGCACCTACAAGTTTAATCTGAAAACTCAGGGTATCGATAATTACAAGTATTTATTGGATCGCATCTGTACTTACGTAGAGACAGGAGAAAATAAACTTGCTTCCATAACCGAACTCACTGAATCAGTAAAAATAATGCTGGCAGGAAAGGTATCCAAAAAAAATGGAGGAATAGAAGTAAAACTGTCTGAAATACCTGAAGATACAGCATATGACGGATATAAATTTGAAAAAGGATATGCTTCGACAGCCAGCAGTATCTATCTTGCTTAGTATAAAGTAAAAACCTTAACAACAGAAAGGAAAAGATTATATGAAAAAAGTAAATGCAGCTTTAATTGGATGCGGTTCTTTTGCAAAGGTTATGCATATACCCATTTTGAAAAGCAATCCTAAATATAAGATGTACGCAACAATGGATATAGTTGAAAAAAATGCTCAGGAAGTATGTGAGGATACAGGGGCAGAATACTGGACCACTGATTATGAAAGAATACTTTCAGATAAGGAAGTCGATGTGGTTTTTATTACCACAAGACATGACTTGCATGCTGATTTGTCAATTCGGGCTGCAAATGCAGGTAAGCACATAATGTGTGAAAAACCAATGGGACTTAGCAGGGAAGAGTGTAAAGCCATAGCACAAGCAGTCAAAAAAAATAATGTAAAGTATACAGTCGGCTACAACAGAGGAATGGCTCCTATGGTAACAAAGGCCAGAGATCTACTGGCTAAAGCTAAGGGAAAAAAGAAAATGATTTATCATAGAATACAGGCGCCATTCGCTGAGACAAGCTGGACACATATTCCTGAAGTGGGAGGAGGACGCTTTGTAGGTGAAGGGTGTCACATATTTGATCTTTTATGTGAAGTAATCCAGCAGCCGCCTGTGACAGTGTATGCTTCCGGTGGAACTTTCCTTGATCCTGATAAGGTAAAAATAGCTGACAGCGGAATAATAACCATTACCTTTTCAGACGGTTCTGTTGCCACTACCCTTATCAACAGCAAGGGATGTTCGGATTTTCCAAAGGAAGCTACTGAGATTTACTGTGATGGTAAAGCGATTTATATTAACGATTTTACTAAAATGGAGTACTATGGGTTTGAAGGTCAAAAGAAAACAGTAGTTGAATACGATAAAGTTGATAAAGGCCATGCAATTCAGCTTGATATGCTTGCAGATGCCATACTTAATGATACCGAAAGCCCCAATGGCTTGGTAAAGGCTGCAAGGGCTGCCGTAATTAGCTATATGGTCAACGAGTCCATAATAACCGGGCTTCCTGTTACAATCAAGGAAAGCGACTACAATTTTTAGGATAGTATACTTATTACGGGAGATTTTAAGTAAAAGGAAAAGGTAATGATGCTTATGAAAAAAATAAAGGTTCACTCTGACGGAAGATATTTGATCTGGGACGACGGTAAACCGTTTTTCTACATGGGAGATACGGCCTGGGAGATGTTTCACAAGCTTGACAGGGATGAGATTGAATATTATCTGGATGTAAGAGCAAAACAGGGATTTAATGTTATCCAGGCTACGGCACTTGCCGGTCGTGACGGCCTGGAGGCTCCCAATTCATATGGTAGAAGACCAATATTAAAAAATGGCGGTATATATGACCCGGCAAAGCCTGATGAAGGTAATGGATACGACTACTGGCAGCATGTAGATTATGCTGTTGAATGTGCAGCTGAAAAAGGATTTTGGAATAAGTGTTTAATTTTATTAAAAACTTAACTTCGGGAGGTTACAGCATGAGTGCGCCAAGAGAAGCTTGGCAGTTCTTGCCGGTGAAAGTCCGGATTAGGCAAAGTGTAGCCAACAGCCTAACACCTACTCCACATGCAAGGGGGCAACCAACTGCATGAAGCTGGTGAATGGGAGTTATCAGGCTGCAACGCAAGTGAAGGTATTGAGCCCCGAAACCAACCAACATCGGGAGAGTCGACAGTATTCATGAGCTGGAAGACAGAATTTTGTTGAGTGATATGGCAAGTTCAACACTGCTCCCCGGGGTCTGAGTCCGCAGCATGGTAACAAAAGGAACTGACAGGAACTTGGGAGAACCAGGTTGTTCCGTAAGGTAATCTACATGTCAACCGAAAAAAGGGAGAATGTGGAGAAGATAGCCTGGTAGTCGGACTAACCCATAGTACTCTGAGGACGGGAAAGCCGGCCACATGGGGAAGGGGTTAGCACCAATACGTAAAGGAGATGGGAAACATTATGCTGTCTGCTAAGGCAGGAAAGGTTGTATCCACTGAGGTACAATTTGATATGGAAACGAAACTGAACCTTATAACGAAGCATGCGGCAGAGGATAAGAATTTTAAGTTTACAAGCCTTGCGCATTTGCTGAATGAGGAGTCGTTAAAGGAATGCTTCCATATGTTAAACAAGAATAGAGCACCTGGGGTAGATGACGTAACATATGAAGAATATGAGCAGTACCTTAACACTAACATCAGAAAACTTGTTAAAAGAATGAAATCAGGAAAGTACTATCCTCAACCTGTAAAAAGGGTATATATACCTAAGGGAGAAAGAAAATTAAGGCCATTAGGTATACCCGTACTGGAGGACAAGATAGTACAAATGGGAGCAACAAGGATACTGAATGCAATATTTGAACCGAACTTTCTTGACTGCTCCTATGGATTCAGGGTAGGAAAGGGATGTCATCAGGCACTCAAGCAGATAGACAATACAATTATGACAAAAACAGTTAACCATATTATAGATGCTGATATACGAAGCTTTTATGATAATGTGGAACATGACTGGCTAATGAGGATGCTTGAGGAAAAGATAGGTGATAAGAACTTTCTAAGGATTATCAGAAATTTCTTGAAAGCAGGAGTTATGGAAGATGGCAGGTTAATTAAGACGGATGAAGGTACGCCTCAAGGCGGAATTATTTCACCTACTCTTAGTAATATATACCTCCACTATGTACTTGACTTATGGGTTGAAAAAGTAGGTAAGAGGGATATGCAAGGGTTTGTTGAACTGGAACGTTATTGCGATGACTTTGTGATACTAGTTCAATATAAGGAGGAAGCGGAGAGGATACTAAAACTGCTGGAAGAGAGGTTTAACAAGTTTGGGCTTGACCTGTCCAAAGAGAAAACGAGACTTATTGAGTTTGGAAGGTATGCCAGAGTAAATGCGGAGAGGAAAGGAAGAAAACCGGATACATTCGATTTTTTGGGTTTTACCCATTACTGTGATAAATCACGTAACGGGAACTTTAAAGTAGGTAGAAAGACTAAAAGTAGGAAGTTCAATGAAAAACTCAAAGAGATGAATGACTGGCTTAGGTCAGTAAGGAATATGGTGGAGCTGAAGGAATGGTGGAAGGTTCTCGAGGCAAAGTTAAGAGGGCATTATGAATACTATGGTGTCAGCGGTAACTATGCAGGTATATTGGAATATTACAGGAGATGCTGTAGACTGGCTTACAAATGGATTAACAGGCGTAGCCAGAAGAAGAGCATGAACTGGGAACTTTTCAGGAAATACCTGCAGCAATATCCGCTTCCTAAACCGGTTATCAGACATAAGATTTATATCCTTGGCGGCGAGGTATAAGTGAGTATTAGTGAAGAGCCGGATGTGGGAAAACCACAAGTCCGGTTCTGTGAGGGGCATGATTAGTCTCTCACAGTGGTTAATAAAAATTTATTAATGAAAGGAAGAGATTAAGAAATGTCTACTCGACATGAAAATGAAGTACGTGTAGCACATAGGATCCTGTTAGATTTATTGGTTGAGTTTAATGATTTTTGTGTTAAAAATAATTTGAAATATTACATAATTGGGGGGACTCTTTTAGGTGCAGTTCGACACAAAGGTTTTATTCCTTGGGACATAGACGCAGATGTTGCGATGCCAAGAGACGATTATGAAAAAATGCTACAAATTATTAAGGATCAGTTTCCAAAGGAATATTTTATTCAAAACATTGAAACAGAGAAACACTTTCACACTCCTAAAACAAAGATACTGGTATTGGGTGCTAAAAAGAATGATCCCAATAGATATGTACTGAGTACAGAGACTGGACTTAATTTAGATATATTTCCACTTGATAAAGCGCCAATGCAAGATAAAGAACGAAGAAATCAAAGAAAAAAATTACTACTATTTAAAAAGTTGCTTATATACAAAATTAGGATGAAAATAAACCCTAAGAATATTAAGGGGTATTTAAAAAGATTTTTGAGGTCTTTAGTCCGATTATTTTTAAAGCCATTTCGAGAGAAAGATGTGGTTAACTATTTAACTAAGACTATGATAATGTATAATAATACAAATAGTGATTATTTGTGTAGTATGGCGAGCCATTATGATTATAATAAGCAGGTTATGGAGAAAGAAATATACGGTGAAGGTCAAAAAATCAATTTTGAAGGTCATGAGCTGATTGCTCCAGATAAAATTCAAGAATATTTAACTCAAATATATGGTGATTACATGAAAACACCATCAGTTGAAAAGCAAGAAGCAATGTATAGGGACCTTGAGCTAACCCTTGATGATGCGATAAAAACAAAGTATTTATAAGATTTTTTACGAGAAGGTGATGAAAGTGAAATGAAGAATAAGTCGAGGACCGCGAACTCTATAAGAAATGCCGGTGTTAGTATTTTTAGTAATATATTAGTAATAGTTTTAGGTTTTATAGTTAGGACGGTATTTATTAGAACATTAAGTACTGAATACTTAGGTGTAAACGGGCTGTTTACGAATATTTTAACAATCTTTTCTCTAGCTGAGTTAGGAATTGGTAATGCAATTATCTATCAACTATACAAACCTTTAGCATATCAGGATGAAGAAAAAGTAAACTCTTTGATGGGATTTTACGGAAATACTTATAAAGTTATTGCTCTTGTAGTTGCTGGTATGGGGTTATTAGTTCTTCCATTCTTAGATATCATTATAAAGTCTCCTCCACAAATTGTAGAAAATATTCGAATAGTATACTTACTTTACTTAACAAATAGTGTATTCACATACTTATTCATCTATAAGAAATCTTTGTTGGTTGCTGATCAGAAAGAATACATTGCAGAAGTAATTAAGATAATAAAAACCATATTACTTAGTGTTGCACAAATACTTATTCTTCTGATATATAAGAATTTTATGCTATATTTAGTGATTCAAATGGTTGCAACTTTAATACACAACATTGTAATATCTTTTTTAGTCGATAAAAAATATGTTTATACTAGTAAAGAGTCGAAAAAATTAGACAAAGAAGAGAAATCTATTATTTTCAAAGATGTAAGAGCCTTATTCTTATATAAAATATCTAATATTATAATTAACAGTACGGACAACATTGTATTATCAGCTTTTGTAGGGATAAGTCCAGTTGGTCTGTATTCAAATTATTATTTAATAATTCAATCGGTATATACATTGACAAAATCGCCTTTACGAGCATTAACGGCTAGTATAGGGCATCTCAATGCAACAGAGGACAAGGAGAAGCAGTATTTAATTTATAATACTACTAATTTCGTAGCATCGTGGCTATATGGAATGGTTTTTATTTGTTTCTTCATACTTTTAGACCCATTTATAGTTTTGTGGATTGGAGAAAGTTATCTATTAGAAAGAAATGTAGTAATTATTTTATTAATAAATTTTTATTTTCTAGGGGTTACAGGCGTTTATAATATCTTCAGAAATACATTTGGGTTATTTGTGCAAGGACAGATTAGGCCATTAATAGCATCAATAATAAATATTGGATTTTCTTTATTATTAGTTCAATATTATAGTACTCTAGGAGTTTTTTTTGGAACTTTAATTGCATATTTGTCATTTAGTGTTTGGTATGACCCGTATATAGTACACAAACACGCATTTAAAAGATCTGTTGTTCCCTTTTATATAAAAACTCTATTTTACCTGGCTACTATTATCATAATCAATATTGTTGTAAATTTTAGGAAAAACCAGTGGGAATCCTCCCTAATTTATTAGGGAGATGAAAGCCGGGTTTCGGTACGAAACTTTACCTCCAGTAATTCTTTTTCTTTTTTTCTATTTTTTCTACAAAATATATTGACACAGAATATTCGTTCTGGTATAATATACATATAGTTACACAGTTCCTTGAAAACTGG
>CAZANH010000199.1:0-3589 GCA_964486515.1 uncultured Eubacteriales bacterium | reverse complement strand
TGTGTGGGTGTGAGTACCGGGGTTTCGGGGCAGGCTGTTTAGTTGTTGATTTGTTTAGTTGTTGATTTGTTTAGTCGAATGTTGGTTGGTGCCACGAGGTTCGGGGGACGAGGGACGGGGTGTGCCGCATACAACGAACTGCGCACTTATGTTAATATAAAAACCCGAACAACCATAAGGGAATTTTATTAGCATACCCCAATTCAATATCGTCGGTTGCAATGAAGGCATTGGTAAGGTCCTGAATTTGTTTTTTGTTTTTTGATTTACCACCTATTTCAAAAGTATATTTGTTGTCGATGATAAAATCGCCCTTAGGGGGAATTTCGACCTGGTGCTGCGATTTCAACTGATTCATAAAAAATGTCTCACGCAAATTACCTTTATCAATATTGCTTCCTTGTAATGTAAACATCAGATTGGTGTTTTCCATAAATATTTTATCGGGTTTTTGCAATATCGTTATTCCCTTGGCATCCTTATAAACCGAATGCAATATGTTGGCTTCATCCAAATAGAACAAATACGTTAACAGGGTCTCACGCTGTATGCCTATGCGTTCACTTAACTTTGAAATGTTGGGAATAAAGGGGGCCGATTCGGAAATGGCATACAATAACTGCTTTATTTTTCTGACATAGGCAACATTCACTTTCTTTGTCACAGGCAATTCCACCTCCAGTATCATGTTCAGGATCTCTTCAAGGCGCATATGATAAAGCTCTTTCTGCTCCCTGTAAAAAGGATAATAACCATATTCAAGGTAATCGCTGAAATATTTGAAAGGCTTCAGTTGGCCAAGCACATCCTGTGCCAGGTGTTCATGTTTTTTAATAATATCATCCAGGGTATATTGTTCCAATGCTTTGGCACTTTCCATGATCAGGTATTCACGAAATGATAAACCCTGCATTTCATAGACCACTGCCCTGCGACTGAGGTCTGCTCTTGCATTTAATATTTCAAGAAGGGATGAGCCTGTAAAAACGGTTTTTAGTTCAGGATAGTCATCGTAAATGTTTTTTACCTCAACCGACCATTGAGGATATTTATGCACTTCGTCCAGGAATAAGTATTTGCCTCCCTGCTTTACAAAATTTTCAGCGAGGCCGGATAAGCTGTTTTCACTAAACCATATATCGTCAAGACTGACATACAAAGCTGACGACAAGTCTTTACTAAAATGTAATTTTATATACTGTAGCAGCAATGTGGTTTTGCCAATGCCTCTCGATCCTTTTATCCCAACCAGCCTGGCATCCCAGTTTATCTCTGACACTATACTCCGTATAAAGCCAAGATCTGTATTGGTGATTTTCTTCCTGTATTTTTCAATTAGCTTATCCACAATATTGATTTCAATATTACAAAACTAAACAATTGTATGTTATAACCAACAAAAAACACTAATAATTGTATTGTATAGGCGACATTTTATTGAAAAACCGTTTGTTTTTTCTAAAGATTAGTATAAAAGTCAATTATGCTTTTTGAAATCACGATTGCTTCTTTAGTGTTTAAAGTATAATATAGAGGAAGACGTAGCAGGCAATCGGTATACCTATTAGAATTGAACAGCAGGGGTTTATTATTTTTATGCTTCAAATATTTACTGGCATCCAGACTTTGATAATGAAAAGTTGCCTGTATCCCTTTGCTTTTCAGGTGTTGGATCAATTCTGTTCGCTCTTCCAGGCTGCGGCAAACAAAATAAAACGCATGTGCATTATTTGTCGCATATTCCGGGATTGCAGGAATCTCAATGTATCCCTTATCAGCCAGTGGCCTGAGTTTTTCATGATACTGGTTCCAGATCCCGAGGCGGCGCTGCTGTATCTTCTCCAGGTTTTCAAGTTGTGCATAAAGAAAAGCAGCAATTAAGTCTGAAGGCTGAAAAGATGAGCCCAGGTCGATCCATCCGTATTTATCAATTTCACCCCTGAAAAAAGCCGCGCGGTCAGTGCCCTTTTCCCAGATGATCTCGGCCCTTTTGATTAAGCGATCATCATTTACCACCAGCATGCCGCCTTCACCGGCCTGTATGCCCTTGGTGTCGTGAAAGGAAAAACATCCCATATGGCCGATCCCGCCCAGGGGACGGTCCTTATAATACGCATCGATGGCCAGGGCATCATCTTCGATCACATAAAGATCGTGCTTTTCGGCCAAAGCCATGATGTGGTCCATGTCGCAGGCATTGCCGGCATAATGCATGGGAACGATGGCGCGGGTATTGGGGGTGATCAGCGCTTCCAGCCGGTCTGCATCCATATTGGGATGGTCTTCACGGCTGTCGGCAAACACCACCTTCGCTCCCTGTCGCACAAAAGCCAGTGCCGTAGTTACAAAAGTGTAGGAGGGCACGATCACCTCATCCCCGGGGCCCAGGTTTAGTAACATGGCAGCCATCTCCAGGGCATCGGTGCAGCTCGTGGTCAGGAAGCACTTTTTAAAGCCATAGCGGTCTTCAAAAAAGGAGTGACACTTTTGGGTATAATAGCCATTCCCCGAAAGATGCGCGCGCCTTGCCGCATCCTGCATGTATTCGAACTCCCTGCCGGAGATGTATGGTTTGGTGAAAGGGATCATTGCTATATTGCTATATTGCTATATTGTTATATTGTTAAAGGGTTAACGGTCAACGGTTAACGGTTAACGCTTATGAGTGATGATACTTTGAAAATTGTATATTGCAAATTCCGCTACCCATCTTCTCCCAGTGTCTCAGTGCCTGTCACGAGGTTCGGGGGACGAGGGACGGGGTGCGAGGTGTGTACGGTGCCGATTCCTATCTCTAATCAATAATCAATTATAGGTTTCAGTGTCTCAGTGTTTTTCATTGAACCATGGAACACTGAAGCCCGCGAGTTCTCGGGGCAGGCATGTAGCCATTGTGTATTATTTATAGCTTTATTTTCCAGTCTCCGGATTTTGTTGAACCAATTCGTTCTATTACGCCTGCTTCTCTTAATTTTTTAATGTGTTTTTCTATTGTACTTTGACTTTTACCAATATTGTTTGCTATTTCTTCCATTGTAATGCCTGATTCTTCATTTATCCATGCTATAATTTCTTCCGCAGTTCTTCCGTAATTCTTCCGCATTTACTCCATATTTCTTCCGTAAAACAGCTATTACATCAACTTCAATTTTTGCCTTTACATCAGCTTCTTGTTCCGGGTTTTTGGAAATTCGACTTATAAATCCACCTTGTTCTTCTTTTAAAATCACATCAAGTAAACCAGCATCTTTACACGCGTCAATTATTTCGATATGACTTTTTCCTTCAAACTCATATAAATTAACATCTGCAAATAAACCTAAAATATCCCTGAATTTATTCGGAAGTTGTTCTAAGAGTTTGGCAGCATTATTTATTCCAATTACAGTGCCTGTATCGTTAACACCGATCAATAATTTTCCTCCGTTGGCATTAGCAAAACCACATACCCACTTTAAGTACTCATCCCGCCAGGAAGATTTGTATTCTATATTTTGATTTTCAGGCATTTTCTAGTACTGAGAAATTGTTCGTTCTTAAAGAACAAATATTGAAGAAATCATTTGTTACAAAAGAACAGTTATCAAAT
>CAZANH010000198.1:0-9550 GCA_964486515.1 uncultured Eubacteriales bacterium | reverse complement strand
GTGACAACCTTTGGTTGTCACCAACCCCGTCCCCTTGACACTCTGACACTATTTTGTGAGCTTATATTCAATAGAATCTACAAGTGCTTTCCAGCTAGCATTTATAATATCGGTCGATACCCCTATGGTAGTCCATATATCTTTACCGTCTGTTGACTCTATAAGAACCCTTACCTTTGAAGCTGTTGCCGTAGCAGAATCAAGTACCCTCACCTTGTAGTCCGTAAGCTTCATTTCCTTTATCTGCGGATAAAAGTGTTCAATAGCCTTCCTGAGAGCATTATCAAGTGCATTGACGGGGCCGTCCCCCTCTGCTGCCGTTATTTCATCCTGTTTACCAACCCTTATTTTTATAAGCGCAGATGAACTTAAACTGTTTACAGAGGGTTCGTTAACCATTACTTTAAAGTCCTTTAGTTCAAAAAACGGTTTGTATTTACCAAGCATCTTCCTTATAACAAGCTCAAAGGAACTTTCTGCCCCTTCGAACTGGTAACCTTCATGCTCAAGTTCCTTAAGCCTGTTGATAATCATTGTTGCCTCAGGCGAGGTTTTTGTTATTGACGGATCAATCTGCCTAATTATTTTTAATATCGTACTCCTGCCGGCAACTTCAGACATAAGAAAAGTTCTTGTGTTCCCAACAGCCTCGGGTTTGATGTGCTCGAAAGAAGCCGGATTCTTATTAACGGCATCTATATGCATGCCACCCTTATGAGAGAAGGCACAGCTTCCCACATATGGAGCCCGCTCATTATGTAACGTATTTGCCATTTCACTTACAAACCGGGATGCATTTGTTAGTTCCTTTATGTTATTATCAGGTATACATAGAAAACCAAGCTTCAGCTGCAGATTTGGTATGACACTGCACAAGTCGGCATTTCCACACCTTTCACCTATTCCGTTAAAGGTTCCCTGAACATGTGTTACTCCTGCCTGAACAGCCATTACGGAATTGGCAACTGCCATATCTCCGTCGTTATGGCAGTGTATTCCAATAGTTGTTGATTTATATTCACCGACAACTTTTGCCGTTATGTCATAAACATCGGCCGGAAATGCGCCGCCATTTGTATCACAAAGTGCGAGGCAATCTGCTCCTGCATCATTTGCAGCCTCCAATGTCTTCATTGCATATTTGGGATTATTTTTGTAGCCGTCGAAAAAGTGCTCGGCATCAAATACAACCTCTTTTCCTCTATCCTTGAAAAATTTGACTGTGTCATATATCATTGTCAGATTTTCTTCCAATGTGGTCCTTAAAACTTCTGATACATGAAAATCCCAACTCTTTCCGAATATTACTATCGACTCGGTACCGGCATTCAAAAGTGATACCACATTGGCATCATCGCTTGTGGCAATATCAGCCCGCCTTGTACTTCCAAATGCAATCAGCCGGGTGTTTTTGAGCTTCATCTTACCTACCTGCTCAAAAAATTCTATATCCTTGGGATTTGACCCAGGGTTTCCGGCTTCAATATAATCTATTCCAAGAGCGTCCAACCTTTCCACAATCCTGAGTTTATCTTTCACAGTGAATGAAATTCCCTGTGCCTGTGCACCATCTCTTAAAGTTGAATCATAAATAACAATTTTTTTCTTTGACATGTCTGTCTTATTCCTTTCCCCTTTTTACATCCTCAAGGTTTATGCCAAGCTCGCTTATAGCCCTGTTTATTGCATTAAGATATGCCTTTATGCTTGCTTCTATAATATCAGTACTTACTCCGCGGCCTGTGAATATAGTACCGTTTTTGGATACCCTTGTTGTCACCTCGCCAAGTGCGTCCTTGCCTTCAGTTACCGCCCTGAGAGAATAGTCTTCCAATACCATGGAAAATCCGATTGTCCTTTCAATGGCATTGAAGGCTGCATCGACGGGGCCGTCGCCTGTTGCAGCTTCATTCAGTATTTTATTATCCCTTTTAAGGCTTACCATCGCAGTGGATACTACCTTGTTACCGCTGCTTACCTGGTAGCTCTGAAGCTCAAATATCTCTGATACGGCAGAGACCTTTTCAGTTACAAGCGCCTCAATATCCTTGTCAAGTACCGTCTTTTTCCTGTCGGCAAGGTCCTTGAATTTCTCAAAAGCCGTTTTAATCTCATCAGATGTCAGTCTATATCCGAGTTCTTTCAGCCTCTCCTCAAAAGCATGTCTCCCGGACAGTTTCCCGAGTACCATACGGTTTTGTGACAGCCCGATTGATTCAGGTGTCATAATCTCATACGTACTCTTTTCCGAAAGAATTCCATGCTGGTGTATACCTGCTTCATGAGCAAATGCATTATCGCCGACTATTGCCTTGTTAGGCTGTACGTTGATACCTGTCAGGCTGCACACAAGCTTGCTTGTCCTGGAAATCTGGGTGGTATCAATATTGTGCCCTATATTATTATAATAGTCCTTCCTTGTATTAAGAGACATTATAATTTCTTCGAGCGCGGCATTTCCGGCACGTTCGCCAAGTCCGTTTATGGTACACTCAAGCTGTACGGCTCCGTTCTCAACAGCTGTAAGTGTGTTTGCAACAGCCATTCCAAGGTCATTGTGGCAGTGAACGCTTAACTCTGCCCTGTCAATGTGCGGGACATTATCCCGGATATTTTTTATAAGCCTGCCGAATTCCTGAGGCATTGTATAGCCAACCGTATCGGGTATATTTACAACCGTGGCACCTGCCATGATTGCTGTCTCAACTACTTCATATAAAAATTCCGGCCTTGTCCTGCCTGCATCCTCCGGGGAAAACTCTATGTCTTCACAGTATTTCTTCGCATAGGCTACCATTGCTGCGGTTTTTTCAATCACTTGCTCAGGGGTTATTTTCAACTTGTATTTCATATGTATGTCGGAAGTAGCAATAAATGTGTGAATTCTTGGATGAGCAGCATTTTTTATGGAGTGCCATGCCCTGTCAATATCGTTTTCAACTGTCCTTGCAAGACTTGTTATGACGGGCGTTCTTACATATTTCGCAACCTCTCTTATGGCCTCAAAATCACCCTTTGAAGCAATGGCAAAACCCGCTTCAATAACGTCAACACCGAGCCTTTCAAGCTGTTTTGCTATTTCAAGCTTCTCATGCAGGTTTAAATTAACGCCTGGTGTCTGCTCTCCATCCCTTAATGTCGTGTCAAATATTTTAATCTTACGGACAGCCATACATATCCCTCCTTTAAAATAATTTCATATATTATCGCTTTAAACATTTATAATCTTTTTTCGTAATATATGAGTATTCTTTGTTCTAAATTTCATATTCTGAATTCTGAATCCTGACTCCTCGCAGCCTGAGGCATACCTTATTGCGGACGGAGGCTGCAATATGTTATCATTTTTTCAGCCAGCTCATCATTTTACGAAGTTCTGCTCCAACTTTTTCAAGCTGATGTTCTGATTCCTTCTCCCTCATCATAAGGAAATTTGCTTTTCCTCCTGCATTATTTTCCTGGATCCATTTTGATGCGAAATAACCGTTTCTGATTTCTGCAAGTATCTGTTTCATTTCTTTTCTTGTCTCTTCCGATATAATTCGCTTCCCTGATACATAGTCACCGTATTCTGCAGTGTCGCTTATTGAATATCTCATATATGAGAACCCACCCTGATTAATCAGGTCTATAATAAGTTTCATTTCATGAATACACTCAAAATATGCTATTTCCGGCTGGTAACCAGCTGCTACAAGAGTCTCAAACCCTGCTTTCATGAGCTCCGTTACTCCCCCGCACAACACAGCCTGTTCGCCAAAAAGGTCGGTTTCGGTTTCTTCAGTAAAGGTTGTTTCAAGAATACCTGCCCTGCCAGCCCCTATTCCTGAAGCGTATGCAAGGGTTTTATCCTTTGCATTCCCCGTTGCATCCTGATATACAGCTATGAGACAGGGTACGCCCTTGCCTTCCTGATACTGGCTTCTTACCGTATGGCCGGGTCCTTTGGGAGCAACCATTGTAACATCGACAAAGGAAGGAGGCTTTATTTGCTTGAAATGAATGTTAAAACCATGCGCAAACATAAGCATGTTCCCTTCCTTCAGATTATCCCTGATACTCTCGTTGTAGACCTTGGGCTGAGTCTGGTCAGGGGTAAGGATCATTATTATATCAGCCATTTTTGCAGCTTCCGCAGTGTCCAATACCTTTAATCCGTCATCCTTTACTTTCTGGCGTGCACTGGAATCAGGACGAAGTCCTACTACTACTTTTACACCGCTGTCATTTAAATTCTGTGCATGTGCATGACCCTGGCTTCCGTATCCTATTACAGCCACGGTCTTACCTTTGAATAGTTCCATGTTGCAATCATTGTCATAATACATTTTTGCCATTATTCAACACTCCTTTTCATACAAATTTTATACTTAATATATATAACATATGCCGTTAAATGCATTTGTTACCTCTTTCAATAGCTATCATCCCGGTCCTTACAATTTCCTTTATACCAAAACGGGTTAAAAGGTCCCTCAATGCGTTCACTTTCTCAGAAGACCCTGAAATTTCAACAGTAAGGGAATTATGTGATACATCAACTATTTTTGCTCTGAAAATCTCTACGATTTGCATTATTTCCGCCCTGTTTTCATTTGAGGTTTCCACCTTTACCAAGGCAAGTTCCCTGTTTACGGAATCCTCTTTATCAAGAAGTTTAATCTTAATTACATCAATAAGTTTGTTGAGCTGTTTGCTTACCTGTTCAATGGTATAGTCGTCTCCGTCTACAACAATTGTCATTCTTGATACATCAGGGCTTTCGGTTACACCGACAGCAAGGCTGTCAATATTAAAACCCCTCCTGCTGAATAATCCGGCTATTCTTGACAATACTCCGGCGTGGTTTTCAACCAGAACTGATAAAGTATGTTTTGCCATTTTACAAAAGCCTCCTTTTAATATTTTTCTTATTATTATTTATGTTAGTTACTTATTATTTTTATTTAGCTACTTAAAAGTCAAGTTACTACAAATATGTCTTAATAAAACTGTATAAAACTGTTTTACAAGGTAGGTTCGTCGGGGTCAACAATACATTCAAGAAGATACGTCTCATTATCTTCAAACAATCTCCCCAAAGCTTCCTTAACCTCGTCGTTTTTTGTTATCCTGCTTCCTTTAAAGCCATAAGCTGCCGCAATTGCTATAAAATCAGGATTTTCATCGAGATATACCTGTGAGCAGCGGCAGTATTTCTTTTCCTGCAGTTCCTTGACCATACCAAGGCTTGAATTGTTAAATATAACTATCTTGACGCCTATAATGTTTTGCTTCATTGTTCCCAGTTCCTGCATTGACATCTGAAAGCTTCCGTCACCACTAATGCTGACTACCCTGCAATCCGGACACCCCACTCTGGCACCTACTGCCGATGGAAGCCCGAAACCCATTGTTCCCATACCACCTGAAGAAATAAATGTCCTTGGTTTTTTTATTTTATAGTGGTTTGCCGCCCAAATCTGATTTTGACCAACTTCGGTTGTAACAATTATATCCCCTTTATTCCTGACAGTGTTTAATTCCGAAAGGCACTCCAAAAAATATTTTGGGCTTACATATTCAGTCGTATTTTTAGCTTTTTCAGTGTTTTCCCGTTTATTTCCCAATTCATTTTCTTTATTGTTTTCAGAGATGTTTACCGTATCAAAAAAATCCAATTGTTTATGCCAGCCTTCAAAATCACCCTTTTTGCACTCCTTTATAAGCTGTTCCAGGACATACCGCACATCTCCGGTAACGGGTATATCTGTTTCAATATTTTTGCCTATTTCCGCAGGGTCTATATCAATATGAACTATTACGGCTTTTTCTTCAAGCTTGTACATGGAACTCATTGCCCTGTCTCCAACACGTGCTCCCATTATCATAATAAGGTCGGCATTGTTCATTGCCCAATTTGCCTTTGGGCTTCCATGGGAACCCATCATGCCAACGTTCAGATGGTAATCGGACGGGATTGCCCCTATACCCATAAGAGTAGTAACAACAGGTATGTTGCATTTTTCTGAAAAGGATATAAGTTCCTCTGAAGCGCCACCGCTTATTATACCGCCTCCTGCACAAATTATGGGGCATTTGGCGTTTGCTACGGCCTCTGCAATTTTTGTTATCTGAGACGGATGCCCTTTGTATGTGGGTTTATATCCCTTTATATCCAAACTTTTAGGATACTCAAAATCAAATTCTTCCATTTGAACATCAAGAGGTACATCTATAAGGACGGGGCCCGGCCTGCCTGTCGATGCTATATAAAATGCTTCCTTTACTATGCGGGACAGATCCGATGCTTTCTTCACAAGATAACTGTGTTTGGTAAAAGGGGCAGTTGCACCTGTTATATCAACTTCCTGAAAAACGTCTTTCCCAATCTGGCTGGTGAGCACCTGACCGGTTATAACGACCATGGATATTGAATCCATATAAGCAGTAGCTACACCTGTTATAACATTGGTAGAACCGGGTCCTGATGTCACCACACAAACCCCGGTTTTCCCGGTAACCCTTGCATACCCGTTTGCTGCATGTCCCGCACCCTGCTCATGCCTTGTAAGGATATGCCTTATAGGCGAATCGCACAGGGCATCATAAAATGGGCTTATTGCAGCACCCGGATAGCCAAATATAACATTTACTTTTTCTATTTCAAGAGATTTAACTATTGCTTTTGCACCTGTCATCTTCATAGCCATCAGCCTACTTTCCTGTTATATTAACTAACTCCCAGTTATACTAAAAATTCCTTCGAAGCTGCAGAAAATCTTGCTGCAGGGACGAAGGAACTATCAATTCTTTCGTGGTACCACCCTGATTCGATATGTAATCAAAACCCATATCCTCATTAAGTACTTAAAGTACCTATGGCCTTAACGGAGCCAGCCGTTACCGCCTAATGCAAAAGGTAAAAAATATTTTTGCAAATATGCCTCAGCGATAAAGCTCCGGGGTGAGCTATTGTTACATCCCGTTTACCGGTTCACACCATATGCCGGTTCTCTTTCATAAAAACTGCCGGATGCATTTTTTCCCCTTCATTGCCTTTCCTCATTATTATATTTTTAATTTTTCATTTAACTTATGCCCAACGCAATTATATATTACTTTTTTTAATATTCTACCAGTATACAACCAACGTGTCAAGTATTAAACGAGATTAAGAAATTACAAGATTACGAGATATCTGCCCTCTGTGATTTGCCTCAAAAATATACTTGCGAATAAAAAAAGACAAAAAAATGGTCGGAGTGAGAGGGCTCGAACCTCCGGCCTCATGGTCCCAAACCACGCGCGCTTCCAACTGCGCCACACCCCGATAAAAAAATATCCGTAATATCCGTATTTTTTAGTATTATTAACAAAAGTTATTCTACTATATAATAAGAAAATATTCAACATATTTTTTAAAAAAAGATTTGGTAAAGCCCGTGAAAAGATTTGCCTACACTGGAAGCTGTGAAATAGTTGGAAAATCCCTCAGTCCGCAGATTTGTACTATTTTACTACTGACGATACATACTTCTGATTGCGGCTTTTAGGTTTTTCCGGAATTGTCATTTTCAGCAATCCTTTTTCTACAAGAGGCAACACATAGCTTTGCATAGCGTAATAGTTAGTTGTGAGCCCAAGAAATTCCGTGATCTCATTTCTTGAACGTGGAGTAGCGCAAAAGCGAATTAAATCCCTGTCAGTAATTTTTTTGGTATCGGTGTTCCAGGTAATGTCTTCTACCTTTTTATTAAAAAATTTGACGGAAAAACTGCCTCGCTCACTATAGAATTTTGGTTCAGTAAGTCCTGCCCTGTCCATTTCCCTCATGATTGTCGGAATGCCTGAATATCTGTTTTCTGCAATTCCCATTACCTCTAAAGCGCTGGCTAACACGGGATTTCTTGTATCGGCCTGAACACGCCCAAGTTGGTTTATTGTCATTCTACCGTATAACCCGCCCGGATTGTGAATTTCCAATCTGTCTTTGAAAAATATTATTTGTATAGGCGTACCTTCCGTATGGAAGCTATAATCTCTATGAATAAGTGCATTAAGTATTGCTTCTCGGACTGCTTTTATTGGATATTCAGGTTTATCTCTACGGTTACCGGTTTTATTGTCAATGATGGTTTTTACGGACATATTTTTCTGCACAAAAGTAATTGAATCATCAAGCATCTGTGGTATTGTTCCCTCTATCCTTCGGTTATCTATAAAACGTTCGTCATCCTCACCTGTTTCACCCATTTCGTAGCCTGGTACTACTACAGCGGTAATGCAGAATTGGGGGAAATATACCTGTGGATATTGGCAAAACAGCATAACTGCCGCTAGTGTGGGAGTACTATTACGGGTAATACTTAAAAGTTCCATGATACGTTCTTTTTCAAGCTTTGCCATATTAGGCTTTTTACGCCTTAATGTATTAATATAGAAATCAAGTGATAATTGGTCTAGATCCTCAAGTGATGCACGATCTACAGTACGGATATCATCCTGATATTTTTGACGGAATGCCTCATAGCTGTATATTTCATATTCGGTCATTGGTTCGTCGGCATCCCCTGCTCTTATATATGTACCGCGTATACGCCCAGCGCCCTTATAAAAGCAGGGCTTTTCTACAGTATCAATCTCAGGGATTTCTGCAGAAACAACAGTTTTTCCTTCAATATCAACCATTGTAAAAAGAGGACGTACAGTTGGTGACATTTGCTTACATTGTTCATTTACTTTTTGTTGCAAATCCTGTGGGTCATAGACCCCAACTACTTTGAAATCCTGTTCCTCATCTAGACCGAATACAATAATACCGCCTCCTTCCTGGTTGGAAAAGCTGGACAAGGTACCATAGAGCCTTTTCGGGCAGCCAATATGTGCTGCTTTAACTTCTATTTTTTGTGATTCGGCCTTAATGCTTTGTATGTTAGTAATAATATCCTTTAATTCTTCTATTAGCATGATTTCCACTTCCTATATTTTTATTAATCAAAATTATATATCATTAATCAAAATTAGTCAATATATATTTTGATTATTAATCAAATATTTTGACTATTTATATCTGTTCAAGTACCATAATGTTTAACATTGAAGTAATAATCTTTGGTCCGATGTCAATGCGGAGAGGTGGTATCACTTCATGCCTTGGCCGCGCTTGTTTTTTTTTAGATAGAAAGTTGCTTTTTCAAAGCCCATCTATTGTTTAGATATAATTAAACATATATACCATATGAAGGTAATCTTATAATCTTATAGTGCGTTTTGGATACAAGTGATGGTATCAAAACTTTTTTAAGTTTGTTATTTATCTTAATACCTTATAAATTGCCAAAACAAGCAAAATTCAGGCATGATTAAATAAGGCTTCATTTTTTATTATTAAACAAACCGTAATATTTTATGATTCAGTCTTCATATGGTGTAAGTTGAGAATATTCATCTTCAAATGGCATTTGATAAATATCTTCACTGTTGTTTTGCTGAAATGATGTATTATGTACGGCCTCCCACCATTCAAACCCTCTATGTGGTTGTATATTTATCGAAAAGTGAGTTATTT
>CAZANH010000197.1:0-2172 GCA_964486515.1 uncultured Eubacteriales bacterium | reverse complement strand
ATATCCTTCCAGCCTTTATATGATATAAAGTTTTCATATGCCTTTATCGTAATTCCTGTTATTTTTGTGCTGCCAAGATCAAGTGGAATTTTATCCGGTTCCTTATGATCTAAAGCAGTCCTGACTCTTTCCAGAGACGTCATTGTTTCATATGCCATTTTAACTACTCCCTTTAACGTAATTTTATGCAATTGTTCACGTTATGATGTGAACGAATACTGTGATTAACTACTCAAAATCTATTTCAAGTTCCCTGAGTATTTCTCTTAAAGCTATCAAATCTTTCTCAAATAATTCAGGCCCGGTGAAGCCTCTATATTTTCCTGCCAGGGCAAGGTGGGGTTCCAAAGAAATAAACATATCTTCTTTGTCCCTTAACTTATCAAAAATTTCTCTTATTCTCCCGTCTCCGCGTCCTGCAACAACTATTTCACCTGTTTCTTTCAATGAATCTTTAACATGAATATATTCAATATATTCATTAAGGTTATTGAAGCTTTGATTAAGAACATCTTCTCCTGCTGCAACAAAGTTGGACGGGTCAAAAACTGCTCTGAAACCAGGGCTTTGTACGGACTTAAAAAGTTTAAGGCATCTCTCACTGGCTTCCCCATAGATATTTGCTTCATTTTCATGGAGAAGAACAAGGTTATTCTTCTGTGATATTTCATACATTTGCTTTAACCTGTCTATTACAATTTGTTCATAAATATTCAATTCTTCTTTTTTTATATAAAAAGAAAAAATACGAATATAGAGAGTTCCCATTTTTAATGCCGTATCTACAGCCCTTTTAAATCTTAACAGGTGTTTTTCAAAATCATCCTTTATATCCACTTTTCCTATTGGAGAGCCTATGGATGATACACTGATGTTATTGTCAGCCAATATTTTTTTTACCATATCCAGTTCATCGTCATTAAGATCCAGTATGTTCTTGTTCCAAACACTTCTTAACTCGACATACTTTACATTATTTCTTTTCATGACTTCAACCTGCTCATTGATATCCGCTGATATCTCATCAGCAAAGCAGCTAACCCTAAACATTTTTCATTACCTCCTCTTTCACAGCTAGAATATTGTTAAATCCTGACAGGCAGTTCTGTCCGAGAGTATTTAATTCGTATAGCTTTATGATTTTTCAAAGTTTTTCATAGCCAAAATCTCACGCGGCAGGTGAATTTCATATGATTCCCAATTAATCCATTCCCCGCTTATATAGCCATTATATCCCGAATCCTTTAATAGCTTTATTGCAGTTTTATGATCCACTTTTCCCTTGCCAATAGGCCTAAACTCAAGGCCCTTTTCTGATTTTAACCCATCATGTACATGTACATGCCTAATCCATGGTTTTAACAACTCGAACGCCTTTTCAACCGTATATTCTTCTGAAAGAACCGGATGCATTATATCCCAGTTTACGGCAACAGCTGAATGATTTACGATTTGCATAATATCAGCGACTGTCTGAGGATTACACCAGCTGTCATGTGTTTCCATGCAAAGTGTCACATTTCTCTGAATTGCATAATCTTTAAGTTTCATTAAAGCCTCAACAATCAGGTCAAAGCTTTTCTTTCTACTGATATTTTCTGGTATTGTTCCACCAAACACCCTGATTGCGGGAGAACCTACTTCTGCCGCAAGGTCAATAGAACGCTTTGCAAGGTCAATATTATCTCTTGTTTTTGAAGGATCAGCAAATTTGCATGAAGTAGCTATGCAACATATCTTGATTCCGTTTTCTTCAGCCTTCAATCTTGCTTCCTTAAGAAATATTTTAGGCGAATCTGTTTCTATACCATGTTTATGTCCTGAATTTATACGAGGTTCAAAACCCTTATACCCATAAAGTTTTGCAGCTTTAAACGTTTGCTCCAAATCAAGTTCAGGACTTGAAAAACTCATAAATGCGTATTTCAAAACACTTCCCCCTTCACAATTAAAATTCTCATATTTTCAGTCTATAACTATACGCATAGAAAATATTTAAGAATAATGGCAAATAGTTTGCAAATATTGTGATTCTAATATATAATCCTCTGTTTGACAGGCAAAGAAACAAAAACTCTCTTGAACACAGCTTGATTATTTGGTTTGCTGGGTTGCTTGTTTGTCAGGAAAACCTAGGAGCCTTGGACAAAAGTATTTTTCAACAATATGCCA
>CAZANH010000196.1:0-2859 GCA_964486515.1 uncultured Eubacteriales bacterium | reverse complement strand
AAGATTGATTTACTCATCTAAGTTCCCCCTCTCATTAGGGTAATTATACCATAAAAGAAGGAGTTTGTAAAGACATGAACATACGTTCGTAGTGTCTTTTATATCAAGAAACTCAGCCTAAAAATTATAATGGATTGTGACATACTCTGCATAAGACTTGCAGTGTCATGCTTTTATGCACGTATTAACTATATACAATTTAAAGGGATTTCCCGATCTCTGATATTAGTAAACATAGAAACATCAGGTCTGATACTATCTCTTAAAGAATTTGATATTTGTTGCATTACAAAGTCAACGTTATCAACACCAATGATTTCTCCACTATCCTGCACACCAATATAGATTGTGCCACCATTTGCATTTGCAAAGGCAACGATTTCTTTCTTTAAATCAGAGGTATAGATCTCTTTTAATTCAACTGTTTCACTTTCATATAACTTCATAATACCGCTCCTTCTATCATCTTCTATCATATCTATCACTATACTAGCACAACAAGTGATAGAAAACAAGAAGAACCGTTTGACAGTTTACGACAAAAAGATAATCTCACTATACTTTCTAAGAATACAATCTTTAATACAATAAATAGAACTACCACTCTTTTCAATAGATTTTTTCGTACCTCTCAAACTGCTTTCATAGCCTAACAAATCGTCCTTAGAATAGCAGATAGCCATATCTACTATCTACATCACTTTTGCTATAAAGGTCAAACAGTTTCTTTATTCTATGACTGCCTCTTTGGGTTCCTTTTTCATTTGTAAGCCAATCAACGATATTAAGAAACTTTAATTGACTTAAGATTGGTAGGATGTGATGATAATTAACAAAGCTATTTCCAGCTCTACAGCAATTTTCTTCTGGAGGTCAGCCGGACATACCAGAACAGAATAAACATGATACTGAGCGTCAGCACACTGTACATTCTCCCAATCCTCAACGCTTACAATGGCTGGGTAGTTTTCTTCAATGTAGTAGGCTTGAACCTCACCGTTGTTCCTGACGATTCCTTCCTCTCGTGTTTTCAGGGGTGTAAGTTTTTTGAAGGAGACAATCACCTTTATACTTCTCATTTCGAAGCATTCCTCTGATTGTTGTATCCTGCCACCTCGTTCCGGTTATCGTCTGAACCCCTTCTTCATTTAGCTTTGCAGCTATTTTAAATGAACCAGTTCCCTGAAGGTACATGTCAAAAATTCTCTGAACAATTTTTGCTTCTTCAGGATTGATGATGAGCTCTCCATACTCGTTTTTGTCATAGCTCATGAAACGTTTGGAGTTGACCATAATCTCGCCCCGTTCAAATTTCTTCTTCATGGTCCACTTGTTGTTTTCACTCATGCTTCTGGACTCTTCCTGGGCAAAAGAAGCGAGGACAGTAAGCATCATCTCACCGTCCCCTGATAACGTATTGATATTTTGTTCTTCAAAAAAAATACCGACACCCAGTTCCTTAAGTTCTCTAGCAACTTTTAGAACGGTGACGGTATTTCGTGCAAATCTTGAAACCGACTTTGTAATGATGAAATCAATTTCTCCAGCTCTCGCTTTCTCAATCATGGATTGAAATGCAGGTCTATTCTCGAGTAACCAGAGATGCCTTGGTCGTCCTTGAACCACTCCTTAAAACTAAATAAATCTAAGCCAGTCACGTCTAGCATATAGAATTCTTTCAACGTCAACTACCTTGTTTTTATCATCGACAGAAAAAAACACGATATAGTTCTTAACTATTAACTTTCTGTATCCCAATTGTGATAATCGCTCATCTGCGATTAGCGGACATCTCTGAGGTGAATCAGACAGACTCGCCATTGCTTCTTCAAACATTTCCATTATACGATAAGCTGTCATTGGTGCTGAAAGCTGAGAAGCAATGTATTTGACAATATCAATAAGGTCCTTTTCTGCTGATTCAGATAAATCAACTCTATATTTCGTCATCATTTATTCTCTGTTTAATATCTTTTATAACCTCATGTAGCTGACGCTTTTTCCCTGCTTCAACAGCTGTTCTCCCCTCATCAAGAAGACGATAAAGATCAAGCTTACCACTAAGTGCTTCATAAGTTTCAATACTCATAACCGCTAAATCACCTTGCCCGTTTTTTGTAATATATACAGGCTCACGACTTTCATGACAGAAACTGGAGATCTCATTATAATTATTACGCAAATCAGTACTGGATTTAATATTAGGCATAGTTTATCCCTCCTCTATATCTCTAAAGAAATTATACCTTTATTTCTTTAGGTTGTCAATTGGATTCCGATCATTTTATCTTATTCTCTCTTCAATTTTCAATGATTAGAAATCTTCCACCTCTTAAAGAAACTGAAGTTATGCTAAACTTTTCTTTTGCCAAAAGGTTGAACCCTTAAAGCAAAACTACATTTTAGTGGTGTCTTCAATTCATCGAATTTCCTTCTCCTTCTTAAAACACACCTAAAATCTATCACTTTACCCACCATCAAAAAACAAACAAACCCCTGAAAACAACGTAAATACGCCATTTTCAGGGGCTTATACATCTATTTTCTAGTCAGCAGACAGACAGTCTCAACGTGATATGTCTGGGGAAACATATCAACCGGCTGAACAGTAGAAATGATATATTCATGCTGTAGATTGGCCAGGTCCCTGGCCAGTGTAGCCGGATTACAGGAGACATAGATTATCCTCTCCGGCTCATTCTCCAGTATAGTTTCAATTACACTACCGGAAAGGCCTTTCCTGGGTGGATCCAGAATAAGTAAATCAATAGTTAATCCCTGCTTAATTAATTCGGGATAAATATCCTCCACCCTGCCGGTATAGAATGTAGAGTTGGTTATATTATTTAACCGGGCATT
>CAZANH010000195.1:0-2505 GCA_964486515.1 uncultured Eubacteriales bacterium | reverse complement strand
ATAATAAAAGCCGGTTTTACGTTTTTTGCAAATTCACCGACCAATCAGGTATTCCCTATACTGCCTAATGATTTGATAGAAAAACTTAAAAAGAAGTATTCGTTCCATATATGGTCAAAGACAGATAACAATACTTCAGCCATCCGCCTTGTAACATCTTGGGCTACGCCGGAGAGTGCGGTTGTAGAATTTAATAAAGATTTGATACTATTGAAACTATAAAAGCCGAGATAAAAAAGTACTGCTACTGCCAATTATGATGAAATTTTGCGAATATATATATTTACATCCCACAAATCAATACCTGACAACGTAAGTGCTGATTTTATTTACCTCGTTTGCCCTTGCTTTTATAATATTCTTTCCGCATGCGGCCTTCTTCCGGATTTTCACCTAATTGATCGTTATAAAATGCCTGGGCATCATTTCTTTGACTGTATTTTCTGCTGCTTCTGCTGTTCTTTCTGTTGCTGTTTTGCATATAATTCATTCCTCCTGATTTATTTGTTTTAAAAGTATCGGAATTTATCCGTATTTTATATTATTGCAATTTTTTAAAAGAATATACCAGTATTCCATACCGCAATTTTTTTTGATTGAAGAAAGAGGTTTTGGTTGGTATAATATTATACATCATTGAAATTATGGAGGGTGTACATGAGACCTATAAAATATGAGAATGGTGTATTGAAACTTATTGACCAGACAAAGCTGCCTTTGGAAACGAGATGGAATGATTATACAACATATAGAGGTGTGGCACAGGCAATAAAGGATATGGTAGTAAGAGGAGCTCCTGCAATAGGTGTTACCGCAGCTTACGGAGCAGCAATTGGGGCAGATGCTATAAAAACTGATAACAAGGGCAGTTTTTTTAATAAACTTGATGAGATAATCGAGACATTGAATGAAACAAGGCCTACGGCAGTTAATCTATCCTGGGCTTTGAAAAGGATAAGAGAGAAGGCTCATAAGGCAAAGGGAAGAAGCATATCAGAAATCAAAAAAATTATTTGCAGTGAAGCTGTATTTATAGATAAAGAGGATACGCAAATTAACCGTAGTATAGGAGCTAATGGCAGTAAGCTTATAAAAGATGGATTTACAATACTTACCCATTGTAATGCCGGTGCTCTTGCTACCAGTGATTATGGTACGGCGCTTGGTGTCATACGTGCAGCCTGTGAGGAAGGAAAGAATATTGAGGTATTTGCGGATGAGACGCGCCCTTATCTGCAGGGGGCAAGACTGACCGCATGGGAGCTTAGAGAGGACAGGATACCTGTTACTCTTATTTGTGACAATATGGCTGGATTTTTCATGCAGAAAGGGATGATTGATGCCTGTATAGTTGGTGCGGACCGTATTGCTGCAAACGGTGATACAGCCAATAAAATAGGGACATATTCGGTGGCTGTACTGGCCAGGGAAAACAATATTCCCTTTTATGTAGCTGCACCGGTATCCACAATAGACTTTGAAATATCTTCCGGCGATAAAATACCTATTGAAGAGCGTAGTATAAATGAAGTTACACATTTCAGGGAAGTGTGTATAGCTCCAGAGGGTATAAATATTAGAAACCCTGCCTTTGACGTGACACCCAATAAGTATATTACAGCCATTATAACTGAAACAGGGGTGTTGTATCCTCCCTATGAGGAAAGCATCAAGGCTTGTAGGTGAATATGGCCGGTTATTATCACTACTGGATGAAGCAGTATAGTAGATACTGTTCAGGATTTCTTCAATTGGTATATAAGGGGGTTCCTGAATAGACATCCAAAATTCAGAATACCCTTTGTACTTTGTACCACAGAATATTGTAAAAATATAAAATCTGTATTATAATAATATTAAACCGATTTCTTATTATTAATGAAAGAACAGGGCTGAAAATGATATGATGAAAAAGAACAGCACGTTGTCAAAACCAACCATATATGACATAGCAAAAGCTGCAGGAGTTTCTCCGGGAACTGTTTCAAGGGCACTTAATAATGTCGGGTATATAAAATATGAGACACGGAAAAAAATTGAAACTGTAATCAAGCAGTTTGATTATATACCGAATAGAGCGGCACGTTCCTTAAAAACAAAGAGAACAGGCCTTATAATGCTGGCAATTCCCGATACCGATAATCCCTTTTATGTCGATATGATAAAAGCAGTGCAGGATGTTGTCAAGGCTAATGATAATTCAATGGTACTGTATTATACTGAGGGTAAAAAAAATGATGAGATAAAGGCATTGAAAATGCTGCATGAAAATTTTGCCGATGCTTTGATAATGGTTAATTTTTATTTTACAAAGGAATACAGAAAGGAAATTGATAAAATGAAATGCCCTGTAGTATTAAGCGGAATAAGTTTATCCGACCTGGGAGGAGGAGAAGACGATAGATTTGACTATGTCGGTGTTGATTGTCGTAAAGGGATATATTTGTCTACAATGCATCTTATCGGGCAGGGGCATATAAATATTGGTTATATCGCAGGGATAAA
>CAZANH010000194.1:0-15757 GCA_964486515.1 uncultured Eubacteriales bacterium | reverse complement strand
CGAATATAAACTAATAAAAATGACACAGGACGATATTAACTTCAAATTCAAGTTAATTGACAGTGCTTTGAAAAATGTTGATAAAGAATTGGAAATCTACATGCTTGGAGGTGCGGGAGCACTTATGGCGGGATATTTTTCCAGATATACACGCGATATGGATTATATTGATATAAACTACAAGGATAAAAGACAACTTTTTAAGGAATATAAAGATATTCTTTAAAGAGTATTCCCTGTGACATGGAGTGAGAGCATATGTATAGTCTGTTTTTAAGAAATATTGAAGGATTTTTGTCATTAGTTGAACCAAATTAGTATACAGCGAAATGTTTTAAACCTGTGGCGCTTTTGGGAAATTTAGAGGAATTCAAGAAACAGAAATTTGCAAATACTTTTTTATATCAAAATGCCAAAATATTAATAAACGAAGCCATTAAACTGAAATCAACCAAGAAATATCACAGAATAGGTGTCTTATTAAGAGAACTTGAAGATAAAGGCTTAATTTTTGACAATTTTCCTGTTAAAATCCAAATAGATATGCATACATTACAAGAACAGATATCATTATTATGGCAATGCATGTTCTTTAATTATGTGTTAGTATAGGTGAGTTCTGCCATCCTTTCGTTGAGACATTCTGAACTTTTGAAAACGATGGTAAACAAGAACTCGTTTTTGAACCATGTGAAATGAAACCTTTTTTTTAAAAAAACCTGCTGGTAGTTTCGTTTATGCAGTGGTATAATAAATGCATGATATAAAGAGGGAATACTTAACGGCATATTGAATGATGTGTCAAATCACATGGGATTGAGCAAAGATAAATTGGCAAAAGATATTTTTAACTATAGATAAAAAAGGAGGGAAGCGCATTTTTTTATATTCAAGTCAAAACGTCAAAACAAGGTTAAAGTAATTTTCAAAAAATTAATCAAGGAGGCAAGCTATGAAAATGAAACGAATGGTAACTTTTTTAACAATGGTTGTTTTTTTGATGGTTGCTGTCACATCAGCTTATGCTCAATTTACTGATATTGATAACAATCCTCACAAGGAAGCCATTGAGGAAATGGCCAGACTTGGAATACTTGAAGGAGAAGGTGACAATCTCTATAACCCTGAAGAGAAGCTGAACAGGGCTGCAGCAGCTAAAGTCGCGGCATTTTTATTGGGTTATACGGAAGAGGACAGGTCAGCGGCAGAAGAATGGGAACCAATTTTTACCGATGTACATAAAGGTATGCACCAGCAGAGCTGGGCATTAGGCTGGATTAATCTGGTGGCAAAAGATGGGGTAATAAATGGTTTCCCAGAGGGGGATTACAGACCGGGAAACGAACTTCTAATGGTCGAGTGGGCGGCCATATTGACACGAATCCTTGAACACGAGGAAGAGGGAATGGCATGGCCTAATGCTTACAACCAGAAGGCTGAAACTCTGGGGCTGACTGTCGGTTTGGAATATGCAGGACGTTCAGTTGTTAACCGTGCCCAGATGGCGCAAATGACTAATACAGCCATATATGATGTAGAAAGACCAGACGGTAAAAAAATAATTGATATTGTGGAATTCAATGTGGCAGATGAAGAGCCCGAAGATGAAGAAGAGCCTAATGATGAAAACGGGGAAGACGCAGTCAATGAAAATGTGTCCCTGTCATTATCGATAAGCAAAACATTAGTGCCTGCCGGAGGCGGAGAGACTACACAAGTTACCGTTTATGTAACACATGATAATATACCTGCAGAAGGAGCTCCGGTAAGCTTTCTTGCATTTGAAGAACAAGGTGGTAATAACAGGAATCAACAGCTGTCTTTAAGTGAAACAGTCACAGATTCCGATGGTAAGGCCACAGCCGTCTACACCACACTTGCAGAGGATGATAACAAGAATATATTAATTATGGCTAACACACGGGATGACGAGAATACAAATGGATGGCAGAACAGCAATAATGTCTACGTTGTAGCAGCGGCTAATGCCTCCATGGTTGAAGGATATGTTGTCAATCCATTTACCGGAGAGGCTTACCCCAATGCGGATATCGGTTTTTTTAACAAGCAAACCAAGCAATATACTTCCTTCGGAGGGGCAACGGATGGAGATGGTTATTATTATGTTCCTGTGTTTCCAGGAGAATACTATATCGACATCAAACTTGATATGGGTGACGAGACATATTATACGGGCAGTTATACCGGTTCACACCATGACTTTAAGGATGATAATACGGTAGTACTCAGAGAAAATGATTTTGTTATTGAGGGGAGCAAAAGCTACACACTTGAGACTGAAATGGGTGTTATCAAGGGTGTTGTAAACAATCTGGGTTCTTACAGGAAGATATACATTACCCGCTCAGGTTCAGCTACGGATACTGTTATTGCAAATGTTAATGATGATGGCAGCTTTATACTTCCACGGCCTGAAGGAAGCTATACTATTGACGCTCAAGGGGGGTATACCCTTAAAAGCAATGTTACAGTTGAAAAAGGAAAAGTAACTGATTTGGGGATTTTCTCAAGATAGCTTAAGAGGATCACTATACATTCAATTTATTTTATTGACAATAGCTGTTGCTGCGGCAGATGCCTTTGTGGGTGTACGCCTGAAGATTCCCGTGGGTGCTTTACTGGGAGCTTTAGTGTTTACTGCCGTATTCAATATAATATGGGATATAGCTTATATGCCGGAAGATATTAGGGATATTGCGCGAATAGCGGCGGGTGCATTGGATTGGTTCGCGAATAACCAAAAAAGATGTTAAAGAACTAAAAACAGTCCTTTCGTCTGCTGTTATACTGATAATTACTATTGTTATTTTGTCACCTGGCATAGGTATTGTGATAAACAGGATAAGTAATCTGGATATTACTACAGCTGTATTTGCATCTGCACCGGGAGGAATGACAGACATGGCTTTGATTGCGGACGAGCTCGGTGCGGATGCTTCCAAAGTACTGCTTTTACAACTTGTCAGAATAATTATTGTGATAAACCTGTTTCCGATTATATTGGCTTCTTAGTGCATAACATATATTGGCACATATGTTACAAAATAAATAAATTCACCATGACAAGCGGCATCCTTGAAAAAATCATAATGATATACTATAATAAGCAAAACAGTTCACGGAGGATTTTAAATGAGTGGCAATTTCGAAAAAATTTTTCAAAATGATGTTTTAACAAAAAAGGAGAGGGTGGAACTTATATTGAATCATCAACCGGTTGACCGCGTAGCAATCCATGGACAGTTAAGTTATAATCCCAAAGTAATATCTCTTTATACGGGTAAAAAAATTAATGATTTTGATTATACTGTAGAAGATGTGGGTGAAGTTATAAGAAAAACCATGGACACATGTTTCCCTCCTGTTGCGCCAAAGGGAACCAAAAGGAGAACGGATGATGATGGATTTGTATATCAGGATGACAACTGGACTTCCTGGTATGTAAGCCGGCCGTTTGATGATGTGAAAGGGGCACGGAAATGGTTTAAAAAGAGAATTGCAAGAGAATATAAATACATGAAGGAATTTGATGTTCAAAAAACAAGGATGGATTATCAGGATTATATGCTTGGATTGCAAAAACTTGTCGGTGAAAGTATTATCATTGATTCTTCAATTGGAACAGGATTTTGTTCCATTTTTGAAAAAATGGGTCTTGAGATTTTTACATATTTTTATATGGAGTATCCGGATGATATGACTGAATTTATGGAAATATCAACTGAAAATGCAGTAAAAAAAGTTAATGCTGTGGCAGATTTAAAGATGTCACCTGTTGTCCTTGTGGCGGAGGATTTTGCAACAATACAAGGCCCAATCTTCAGTCCTGATTTTCTGGAAAAATATCTTTACAGTTATGTGAAGAAGCTCACAGAGGCATGGAAAAGTCATGGTATAAAAGTAATATATCACAGTGACGGTAATTACAAAAAGGTAATACCTGACTTGATAGCATGTGGAGTAGATGGTTTCTATTGTCTTGAACCTGGCTGCGGCATGGATATTGTGGAACTGAAAAAAAACTGGTCTGATATGGTATGGGCAGGAGGGCTGGATGGTATTGAATTGATGGAAAGGGGTACTGTCGAAGATGTAAAAAAAGAAGTCCGAAGGCAGATAATTGAAACAGGTGTGCTTAATTCAGGAGGAATAATTATGGGAACAGCAAGTGAAATAACACCAAACACCAAGCCGGAAAACTTTAAGGCGATGCTCGATGCGGCAGGTGAAATTACAAATCCCGACATTATATAGCCTTAGGACTCCAAGTTATTATTTTTTGTTGAATTCATGTACTGCATCTATCATTGCAATGATATTTTCAACGGGTATGTTGGCCTGTACATTGTGAATGGCATTGAATACGTACCCTCCATTTTCGGAGAATATTTCGCATCTTTCAAGTACCTGTTTCCTTATTTCGTTTGGGGTTCCAAAGGGAAGTAAGTTCTGTGTATCAACACCGCCTCCCCAAAAAACTATCCTGTCACCAAATTTATCCTTTAGATTTTTGGCATCCATTCCGGTTGCAGAACATTGCACAGGATTTATAATGTCAAAACCCGCTTCAATAAACAGATCCATTAAGGATACAACAGAACCGCAGCTATGCTTAAAGGTCTTCCAGCATGTATTTTTATGTATCCAGTCATTCAGCTTCATGTAATACGGCATGTATAATTCCTTAAAAGTTTCAGGAGAGCAGAAGGTTCCGGTCTGAGTACCGAAATCAGTACCACAGATAAATATTACATCTACAAATTGGCCGGCTGCTTCGTTCAATTTTTTTAAATTCTCAATAGCAATGTCTGTCTGCTTGTCAAATATATGATGTATATAATCCTGCCTTATAACTGTTGAAATATACCATTCCTCAATATCACGGATACCTTTTGGGTGCTTAAGCGATAAAGCGGGTACAAGTGCTATGTCTCCTAGTCCTGTTCCGCCAAAATTTGCTATTACGCCTCTTCCTGTATTTGCTGCAGCCTCAAGTGATGTTTTAAAATGTGTTATATCTTCTTCTGTGACATATTTGAATTCTTCAAGATTATCCTGGGGGTCCAGTTCCTCTTCGTCAAATTCCTCCTGCCGGACAATAGCGTCAAAATAATAACCGCCTTTTGGCATTTTACCGCTGGGAGGGACACTTGTATCTCCTTCAGGGTAAATATAGGTATTCCCATTGGAATCTACAGTTGTATTAAAGTTCCCTGGTACCAGAACTTCCAGACCATTATCCAGGCGCCATTCCTTCCAGTTTTCGATTGGAAAACCAAACATGGTATTCCTGCCTTCTACACCTTCCACATTGACACCTATTGCTTCCTTAAGATCATTGTCAATATACCCCAACATCTGATACGGTTCATAAACCTTAACAGGGCGTTTTTCAAGGCCGTAATAATCTCTCAAGGCCGCAACACTTTTTACATGGATTCCTGTAACTAGGGTTCCTCCAAAGTCTATGGGAATCATGTCCGATTTTTTGTGATTGATAGCATCCGTAAAAAATTTTTTTGATAACATAATATTTTACCTCACTTTCTTTTATTTTTTATATTTATATTAAAAATTGTGCCCGAGCACTTTTTTAACCAAAACATTTAATATTTTATTTTTTTTTAATATTTTTTAATATAGGCTTTCAGGTATAATTATATCGGTATCCGTATATATAAACTCGCTATCCGGATTTTTTCCGGTAAAAACATATTCATAAAGTATTTTAAGTGATTTATATCCCTGCATAAAAGGATTTTGTACAATAGTAAAATCAATAATTTGCGATTTCATGTTTTCCAATACCACTGGCAGTATGTCATTGCATATTATATGAATATTTTGTTCCAGTGCAAGATTTTTCACAACATCTACACATGCTGATATATCCCCTGTAGCCATATAGATGCCATTTGTTTCCGGATTGCTTGATAAAAAATCTGAAAGTTGTGTATATGTATCTTCATAGCGGTCAAAACCTTCAATTACTTTTGTTACCAGCATATTCCGGCTGGATTCGGCAGCCCTGTCCGTAAATCCGTCAATTCTTGCCTTATGGGCTTGAAATTCAAGATTCCCGGTGACAGCTACAATTTTTGAATTCCTGCCTGCCACACGGTACATCAGTCCTGCAGCAATACGTCCGCTTTTATATAGGTCCTGGCCTATAAAACAAAGCCTTTTGCACATGGTGACATCGGAGTTGAAAGTTATTACAGGTATACCTTTATCTACTGCTTTATCAATTTGATTACGTATCCTGGGATCATCCATTCCGGAAAACATTATTCCGGAAAAACCAAAATTGATAAATCCCTCAATTGCTGAAGTACCCTGAGAAGCTTCCTGATTGCTTACATATCTGTATTCAAGACTTATGCCGAAATCTTTGAGTTCATTTTCAGCTGAATTGATTCCATTCCTGATTTCATTAAAAAAAGTAATCTCACGTGGTGGCATTATTATACCGAATTTTACAGGCTTATTATTATATGCAAGTGCTTTTGCAGCTATATTGGGCTCATATTTTAATTCCGCAGCAATATTAAGAATCTTGTTTCTTACATCCGGTTTTACACCCTTCCTGTTATTCAAGACCCTGTCAACAGTTCCTCTTGAAACACCGGCAAGCTCGGCAATTTGTTTAATGGTTACTTTCATATATATCTCCATTACAATACATGTGCCCGCGCACACTTTTATATTAACAGAATATCACTTTTTATAATTTACGTCAATACCTTATTAAATTATCGTAAGTATTCAGGTAGCCTTTACGTATTAATTCACAGCTCTTCTCATCTCCTTGAAGAAATATATTCATGAAATACATAGCGTAAGGTTCTTAGAGGCTGTTTGTGAAGTAATGTTAAGGTCAAATCATTGTTTGAGTTGAATGCATTTCCGTTATATATTTAAGCATTCAGCGAGTTTGATTTGACATGTAAGGCTGAACTTACAGCCACTTGAACCTGTAGCGTTCATTTCAGGAAAATATTCTTCGAGCTAAGGGGGCTGTGAATACTAACCCGATGTTAAAAAGGATTGGAATATTTTTTTAAAGAAATTTGAAATTATTATTCATATATGTTAAGATAAATATTAAAAATGAAAAATTTGAAAATAAATCAATGTATTTTTCCTTTATATTAAAGAAAAACTTGGGAAATTTATAGTTTATAGAAGGAGTATTTTAATGATTAAATTATTAAATATTACAAAAACATTTGATGAAAAAATTAATGTTGTAAATAATTTAAATCTTCATATCAATAATGGTGAAATTGCTGTTTTGGTTGGTGAAAGCGGCTGTGGAAAAACTACCACGATGAAAATGATAAATAGGCTGATTGAGCCTACTTCAGGAACTATTGTGATTAATGGAAGGGAAATTAAAAAAATTGAAAAAATACAGCTTCGCAAAAATATTGGCTATGTTATACAACACATAGGGTTGTTTCCTCATTTGACAATAGCCGAAAATATTGCTTTGGTACCTAAATTAGTAAAAACAAAAAAAGAGACAATACTTGACAAAGTAAAAGAGTTAATGGAAATGGTAGATCTTCCTTACAATGATTATTCAGAGCGTTATCCAAAAGAATTAAGCGGTGGCCAGCAGCAGCGTGTTGGTGTTGCACGTGCATTAGCAAATGATCCTGATATAATATTAATGGATGAACCTTTTAGTGCTCTGGACCCAATTACCCGTGAACAATTACAGAATGAACTGTTAAAACTGCAGGATACTTTACATAAAACTATTGTCTTTGTCACTCATGATATAGATGAAGCGTTCAAACTGGGTGATAGAATTGCAATAATGAGTGATGGTATGATTATACAGTATGATACTCCTGAAGAGATTTTAAAAAATCCGGTTAATGAATTTGTAGAGGATTTTATTGGTAAGGATAGATTATGGAAAACTCCCGATATGCTGAGAGCCTCAGATATTATGGATAAAAAATATTTCAAGATCGGTTGCAGCCGTTCTATAGCACATGCTATTGAATTAATGAAAAAAAACAGTACGCAAATGCTGGTTGTTGTTGAAAAAACACAGGAATCCAGGAACAAGTTTATGGGGCTTGTAGGTTCCAGCAGGTTGCGTGGTATTGATAATCACAATACAAAAATGAGAGATATTATGAAAACAGATGTGAAAAGCGTACATAAAGACATGTCTATGGTTGATGTGTTTAATATTAGAAAAGAAAATAATTTAAGGTATACACCGGTACTTGATGATGATGATTATTTAATTGGTATTATTACCGATACAAGTATATTGAATGTTATAACTGATGTTATACCGGAAAGAGATGAATATTAATGGGAATAATAGAATATGTTGTCACTCATTGGCAGGTAATTTTATCAAAAATAATTGAACATGTGCAATTAACAGGTACGGCAGTGGGCTTTTCGTGTGTTGTAGGAATACCACTGGGGATATTTATTACCAAGAACAGGAAAATGGCTGATTTTGTTATTGGAATTGCCAATGTTATTCAAACTGTTCCAAGCCTTGCTTTGTTCGCTTTTATGATACCAGTATTTGGAATAGGTTATAAAAATGGTTTTTTTGCTTTATTTCTATATGCCCTGTTACCGATAATTAAGAATACATATATTGGAATAAGGAATGTTGACCCTGCTATTACAGAGGCGGCTACCGGTATGGGAATGTCAAAATTTCAAATTCTTTACAAGGTTGAGATGCCTCTTGCCATAGCTGTTATAATGGGGGGAGTTCGTATTGCAACTGTAACAGGTATAGGAGTAGCTACTATAGCCACTCTTATTGGTGCCGGCGGTTTGGGAGATATAATATATCAGGGTATAGGAATGGTAAACTATAATATGATTTTAACAGGTGCATCTGCAGCTGCGATATTGGCACTTTTAGTGGATTTTATTCTTGGATTTTTTGAGAAGAAAATTACTTCCAAAGGAATAAGAGTCGATTAAATATCCTATCCTATTGTAGGATGTTAAAATAAAAATACAAAGGAGATTGTTATGAAAAAAGTTATAGTAACATTATTGGCAGTAGCATTAATTGGTACTTTAATTTTAACAGGTTGTTCGGAAGCTGAGAAAAATAAGACAGTTAAAATTACCCACAAAAACTATACTGAACAAAGGTTAACTGGAAATATGCTGGGGATTTACATTGAGGAGAACAGTGATTATGATACCGAAGTAACTGAACTTGGCGGAACAATGTTATGCTATGAAGCATTAAAAAATGGGCAGGTAGACCTTTATGCCGAGTTTACAGGTTCTGCATACGGTGCAATACTGGGACAGACAGAGATGCTTGGTGTGCAGGAAACTTATGATTATGTAAAAAAAGAATGTGAGGAAAGAGACGGGATTACCTGGCTGGAACCATTGGGCTGGAACAATACCTATGTACTTTCAGTCAGAAAGAAAACAGCAGATGAGCTTGGTTTAAAAACCATTTCAGATTTAATTCCTTATGCTCCCGATATGATTATTGGTTCCGATGGTGAGTTTATGGCTCGTATTGATGGGATATTGGGATTAAAAAAAGAATATGGCCTTGAATTCAAAGATGAAAAACCAATGGACCAGGGAATCACATATGCTGCTCTCAGGGATGGACAACTTGATATAAATTCATCCTTTAGTACGGATGGCAGGATTGCCAAGTTTAACCTTGTTAATCTTGAAGACGATAAGAACTTCTTCCCGCCTTATTATGTAACGCCTATATTACGCATTGATTATGCGGAAAAACATCCTGATTTGGTTGATTTACTCGAAAAGTTGGGTGGCCAGTGGTCAGAAAGCGATATGCAGGACTATAATCTTAGAGTTGATGAGGGAGCCGATGTTAAGGAAGTGGCCAGAGATATGCTAAAAGATAAAGGTTTAATTAATTAATGTAAATTGTATTAAAAAGTTTTTCAAAAGGTTAAAAATTATAGGGATACCATTGACAAATAGGTGTTAATGGTATCCTTGTCCTTTTATTTATGACTTATAAGAAATATTTTCATGAAATACATAGCGTAATTACAGCCACTTGAACTTGTAGCGTTCATTTCAGGAAAATATTCTTCGAGTTAAGAGACTTCTGTGAATAGTAAAACTTTAAAATATTACAAAAAGATAAAATTTCAATGAAACTTATTCATTTTTATTTCGTCTATGTTAAAATGTGTTATAATAGAATTTGTATTTAATACAATTGATTATTTAAGGGGTTTCATATAATGGAATATATAAAAAAACAAATAGTCTGGCCTGTAGTAATAGCAGTGATTATAGGAACCATAATATTTTTTGCTTTAAGTGGTAATTTATCAGGTGAAAATGTAGCTGTTGTTAATGAAAATGATGAGCAGAAAAATGTAGAAGAAAATGGGTTAAAAGAAGATAGTAACGAAAAAAATAATATTGAAGAGAATAATGAAGATGTGAATTCAGAACAGGATAATTCAGATAATAAGGAAGAGAAAGATTTAAGCTTAATACCCGGCGTAACTGACGATAAGCCTTATGGAAGGAAACTGGTTTCCGATAACAGCAAAAACATACTGGTTGCAGGAATGGATAGAATAAGTGATTCTTACGACACTATAATTATTATAAGTATAGATAGTAAAAATAAAAAAATAAAATTAATACAGATTCCAAGAGATATGTATGTCAAATACAATAAAAAGGTTATTTATTTTATGAAAAGTCATGGAAAATTGGACCTTCCAGGCTGTTACAAAATAAACTATGCACCAAACATAGGAATAGACATGAAATATAAGGGAAAATTTGGTTCATATACGTCAATGAATTTTCTATCGGATATAATTGAAGAGAAATTTGATATAAAGGTAAATGATTTTGTCAGGGTAAACCCGGACGGTTTTGTTGAAATTGTTGATTTGTTCGAAGGGGTTGATATTGATGTTCCATATGATATGAACTACGAAGACCCTGCACAGGATTTATACATACATCTTGAAGAAGGAAAGCAGCACCTTGATGGGAAACAGGCTGAAGGTTTTGTCAGATACAGGAAGGGAGTTGACAGCGAGGGTGTGGAAAATAATATAGGGGATATAGGTAGAAAAAACAATCAAAATGAATTTTTAAAAGCATTTTTTGAACAGAAGGGAACAATTGAGAATATAGATAAAATACCTGGTATTGTTGATATATTAAGCAGAAATGTAAGACACAGCATAGGTGTGGGCGATGTCCTGTTTTCCTATATCGGTATAGCAAAAGATGCAGTATCATATACAGTAGAAAACGAAATACTTTCAGGGAGAACGGAGTTTATTGAAGGTTCAAGCTATATCATAGTTGAGTGAAGTATTTACGCTTAACGCCTTTGCGAAAACATTAGGGTAATCTGCCGAAGCCTTTCGTATGCATAATCAAAAAATTGCTTGTATGAAGGGCAGAAAAAGTTAAGGACAGGTTTGCCGTCTTTAAAAGGTTCCCTGTATCTGCGGCATCCTCCTCTGCATATATTTGCCCATTTGCAATTCCTGCATTCAGGATTCACATATCTTGAAGATTCTATAAATTTCCTGGAGGCATTACTACCTGCAAGTTCATCGAAACCAAGTTCTTTTATATTTCCAAGGTACCATTCATCAATAACATAAAAGTCACACGGATAAACCCCGCCGTCTGCCTCGGTCACAAATTGGCACATGCATTCACCCTTCATCCCGCACTCTTCTGGGGGATAACCCATCAGCATACCTATAAGGTTGTCAAAATATCTGATGCTTACTATATCTCCACTCATAATATCATCATACCAAAGGTCAAAAAGAGTTTTTAAAAATATGCCGAATCTTTCAGGTGTGAGTGAGTATTCGTATTGTCCGGGTTCCTCTCCGAATGGGTCAATACATGGAATAAACTGAAGATATTTAAAACCGTTTTTCTTGTAGAAATTGTATATCTTATTTATATGCCTGGTTGTATTGGAAGTTACTACAAATAATATGTTGTATTCAACCTTGTATTTATTGAAAAGGTCTATTGTATGCATTACCCTGGTGAAGGAACCTTTCCCATTTGCATCATACCTGTTTTCATCGTGTATGTCCTTTGGGCCGTCCAGGGATATGCCTACAAGAAAATTATTACTTGAAAGGAAACGTGCCCATTCATCATCTATCAACGTACCGTTGGTTTGTATGGCGTTATTAATTGTTAATTTTTTTGTATTATATTTATTTTCCAGTTCAATTAGTTTTTTGTAATAATCGAGCCCTATAAATGTCGGTTCCCCCCCTTGAAATGCAAAACTGCATGTCTGATCCGCATAATCAAGCGCTTTTTTTACTATAATTTCAAGCGTATCAAAACTCATCATTCCGTATGATTTTGTCTGGCGTTTTTCTGAAACGGAATGATAGAAACAGTATCTGCATCTTAGATTGCAATTGCCTGATGCTGGTTTTATAAGCATGCTTAAAGGTGGCAAAACTATACATCTCCCTTCTTTAAAATATAAAAATTCCTAAAATTCCACCACCAACTATTATAAGTATTGGATGTATTTTAGTTTTGAGCATTAATAAAAAAGCTGTAATCGTTATAAGGAGGCTTTTTATTTCAAACACCGGTACGGAAGATATTACGACATCCCATCCCCCTATTATTGGTGTACCTGATTTTTCAAAAACCCCTGCAAAAAATATACCGTTTTTAAAAGCAAAATCAATACCGGCATAAAGAATAATACCTGTTATTACGGATCTAAGTATATATAATACATTCTTGACTGCAGGATGCTTATATATTTTAAAGAAAAAAGAAGCGACAATCGTAACAATTATGGAGCATGGAATCGCGATACCAAGGAATGCTGCAAATAATCCCGGTATGCCTGCAACATTATAACCCAAACCGACAGCGGCATTTATTGCTACCGGCCCCGGAGACATTCCTGCAATGGAAAGTATATTTGAAATTTCAGTATCATTCATCCACTGATATGTATCGTTTGCCTGGTTTATTATAGGAAAAGCCACGTATCCCCCTCCGAAAGAGAATACGCTTATTTTTACAAAGAGCAGGAATATTTTTGATATTAAGTCCATGTTATTTGTCCTCCCTGAGATGTTTACATTGTTTTATAAGGTTAAAAATACGTTTTACAAGAAACAACAGCAATCCTGATGCTATACCTGTAATAATAACTGTTATAACGGATATATTGAAAAAAAGGACAATAATAAGTGAAGCAGCTGCAAGGAAAATGCTGAAAAAGTCCTTTAAGGATACTTTCCCTACACGGTAAGCGGCATATATGATAAGTCCTACAACAACAGGCCTTATCCCTGAAAATGCTTTCAGGACATTTGTGTTTTCCTTATATTTCAAAAAAAGCACTGACAGTGATAGCATTATAAGTACGGAGGGTGTAAGATTACCGAAAAGGGCAAATACGGCTCCTGGAATTCCTGCTATGTAATAACCTACAAAAGCGGATGAGTTGAGAGCTATTGCACCGGGAAGGGATTGAGCTACGGCAAAAATATCAACTATTTTTTCTTTATCGATCCATTTCTTATTTTCAACGACTTCATGCTGAATAAGGGATATAATCGCATAACCACCTCCAAAACTTACACTTCCAAGCTTTAAAAATGTCAGGTATATTTCTGCCAATAATCTGAGATTCTTCATTCTTTCCCCCTTAAGTTAAGAACATTATCGTTTATTCTATCACTTTTTTTAAACTGAAACAACATGAATTTTTTTTGAGTTTCCCGCATGTACTATTACAGTGACTGTTCAAGTACCCCCTTATATACCCATTGAAGTATGTCTTCCTGAAAAAACGCTACAGGCATCAACTAAGAGCCCTTCACTATCATTTCAGAAAGATATTCTTAGATATGAATCTGTGGG
This sequence comes from uncultured Eubacteriales bacterium, assembly GCA_964486515.1. Taxonomy (GTDB): domain Bacteria; phylum Bacillota; class Clostridia; order Acetivibrionales; family CAZANH01; genus CAZANH01. The sequence goes on along the minus strand of CAZANH010000194.1, from coordinate 1,819 downwards.
GTACTTGAAAATGTATTCATCACCTCATTAAAATGAAGTACGTTCTGCTAAGTTCTATCGTAAAAATATCTCCCTTTTTTAAAAGGGAGATAAAATAACTAAAATATATATTAAATCAGTTGTCCTATTCCTGATTATACCATATATAACGTATAGTAATACGATATATATTATTTCCCAGTAAAAAACTACAAAAAATAACTGACTATTCACCATCCAGCCGTAGCTATTCAGAGTTATTCAGACACCCCAAACAGTGATTTGACATGTAAAGCTGAACTCACAGCCTCTTGCGTTCATTTCAGAAAAATATTCTTCGAGCTAAGAGGGGGCTGTGAACAGTCATATCCAGGCAAAGGCGAGAAAACTCAAAAAACACAATATCTTGACAAATAATCTGATATCAACGATAATATTATTATTAATTATATTGAAGGCTTATAAAAAAGGGGGTTTAAATATTGGGAAAAATCAATAAGGTTCCTGATGAAAATTATGATACGGTAATCGGGACGAAATCTTCATTTGAAGGTAATATTGAGTGTGAAAGTTCAATAAAAGTTAATGGCAAGGTTAAGGGCGATATCAAAGTCGATGGTGATGTAATGATAGGTAGCAGTGGTTTTGTTGCCGGAAATATAATAGCTGTTAACACATATCTTTCAGGAACAGTAGAAGGCAATATTAATTGCAGCGGTGTACTGAAATTACTTAAATCTTCAAGGTTGTACGGGGATATTGAAGTAGCAAATTTTATAGCGGATGAAGGTTCAATATTCCATGGAAAATGTAATATGGTTGATAAAACGTTATCAGAAAGCAGCAATAAAAAAAAGAGCATTGCAGCAAAGGATTATAAAAAAAGTGGGGCTATTGAGGAAGCTGCTGAACCGGAATCTGATAAAAAACAAAAGAAATAATTATCATTCACTTCCGGTTTCAACATAAAGTTTTGGAACCTTACCTATAATTATGGTTTCTGCAATCGGAATGGCGGTATTTATTTCAAGCTTTTTATCCTTGACTGGACCTGTCATTCCGATTTTAGTCGTAACTTTTATGTATATTCTATGTCTTGTCTGATTTATCCCTGCATCCGTAAATTCTGAAATATAGTCTGTTTTTACATCTCCATAAGGATATACACCTATATATACGTTAGGTCCCTTTGCAGCAATAATACTTTTCCCCGTAACTGCACCTAACGGTATTGAAATAGACTGTTTTTCCTGTGATTCAAGTTTCATCAAAATTTCCTTTGAAATCATGGCAGAAAGCATATTTAGTTTTGATACATCAGTTTGCAGTGATACTAAATTTCCATTTTTATCTTTCTCCATATATACCAGGTCTTCGTAATTGATATTTTTCTTAAATACATCATACACAACGCTTTTTACTATATTTTCTGCAATATTTACTGCTTTTGAAGAGGAAATATCAGTAAGTGGAGGATAAAGTATTTTATTTGCCGCAGACAATATTAAAATCACTATTGTACCCAACAGAAAAAAAGTGATAAACATATGTATCCTGCTTGAGTTTCTCCTTCTGAAATACCAGAACCGATGGTAAAGTATATTGTTTCTTATCATTAATAGTACCCCCGTTTCATAATATGCAGCTTCCTTTGATTTTGTGAATAGTACGTGAAAAGTGAGAAAAATTAAAAACTTGATTTTTATAATGATTTGTATTATTATCAATTACATGAGGATGATTATATGCGCCCGTAGCTCAATTGGATAGAGCGTCTGACTACGGATCAGAAGGTTCGGGGTTCGAATCCCTGCGGCTGCGCCACTCTATAAAGTGGCTT
>CAZANH010000193.1:0-2711 GCA_964486515.1 uncultured Eubacteriales bacterium | reverse complement strand
GCTTTGTATGTCCCAAAAAACCATCTTAAAAAGAAAAACCATATGCTCAAATCCAAAAGTCCAAGGCCTACTACAACCAATCCCATAACTGCACCGCTTGAAAAAGCAACCCTCAAACCGCTGTTCAGATTTTCCCTTGCGCCTGCAGATGTTCTTGAATTGGCATATGTAGCAATCTTCATACCGATAAATCCTGATAATCCTGAAAAGAACCCCCCTGTCAAAAATGCGAAGGGCACGAACATTGTTACATAACCGCTTAAGGCAAGAAATACAAGTATTACGAACATTACTGCAAAAAACAGCGCAACACCTGTGTATTGCCTTTTTAGATAGGCATTAGCGCCCTGCCTTATTGCTGAAGCGATTTTTTTCATCTTATCGGTTCCTTCGCTCCGTTTCATTACGGTTCTTGTAAGATACCATGCAAAAAGCAACCCAACAACAGCTCCAATTGGAGCTAAAAAAATAATTTCCAAGAAAACTACCCCCCTGTTGTAATATAATATAATATATTGGAACGATTATTTCGTTCCAATATATTATATTATTTGTTATGTGAACATTCAAGAAAGATTTTAAAAAAAAGTAATCAATATGAAATGCCCTGAGAATACATTGCATCAGCAACCTTTATAAAGCCTGCTATATTTGCTCCTGCGGCAAAATTGTCCTTCATTCCGTATTCTTCGGCAGCCATACTTACATTTTTATATATATTGGCCATTATCTCCTTAAGTTTTGAATCTACTTCTTCAAATGTCCAGGTGTACCGCATACTGTTCTGACACATTTCAAGTGCTGATACGGCTACACCACCGGCATTTGCAGCTTTTGCCGGTGCAAAAAGAATTCCGTTGGTGAGAAAAACCTCCACTGCTTCAGGCGTTGAAGGCATATTGGCACCTTCACCTACGGCAAAACAGCCATTCTTAACGATGATTTTGGCTGATTCTTCATTTATTTCATTTTGTGTGGCACAGGGAAGAGCTATATCACATTTAATATTCCATATTCCGGAGGAATCTTTATGGTACCTGGCATTGGGATGATATTTAATATATTCACCTATTCTTTTTCTTTCAACCTCTTTTAATTTTTTAACGGTATCAAGTTTTATACCATCAGCATCATGTATATATCCATCCGAATCACTGAGTGCAACAACTTTTCCACCTAATTGTAGGGCTTTCTCTGCAGCATATATTGCAACATTTCCTGAACCTGATATTACAACAGTTGCTCCCTCGAATGATTTACCTTTGGATTTTAACATTTCATTAACAAGGTAACATAATCCGTATCCGGTAGCTTCTGTTCTTACAAGGCTTCCTCCCCAGACTATGTCCTTTCCCGTGAGCACGCCGGTGAAATTATTATTTAACCTCTTATACTGTCCGTACATAAAACCTATTTCTCGTTTGCCTACACCAATATCTCCTGCTGGAATATCAGTATTTTCCCCGATGTGCCTTTGAAGTTCTGTCATAAAACTTTGACAGAATCGCATAACCTCATTATCCGATTTTCCCTTAGGGTTAAAATCACTGCCGCCTTTTGCTCCGCCTATGGGAAGTCCGGTAAGAGAATTTTTAAAAATTTGTTCGAACCCAAGAAATTTTATTATTCCAATATATACGGAAGGATGGAATCTTAAACCTCCCTTGTAAGGACCTATGGCACTGTTGAATTGAATTCTGAAACCCCTGTTGACATGAACGTTCCCATTATCATCAAGCCATGGAACTCTGAAAATTATTTGCCTTTCCGGTTCTACTATTCTCTCAAATATGCCTGCTTTTACATATTCAGGATGCTCTTTTGCGACAGGCTCCAAAGATTCCAGTACTTCTTTTACGGCCTGGTGAAATTCCGGTTCATAAGGATTCCTTTTTAGTACCTTATTCATTACATCCGATAATATATCCAAAAAAACACCCCCATTGTCTTATATTATTTTATGATGTTTCATAATAACTTTGCTTATTATAGCATAACAAAAAAATAAAATGCAAGTATTTTAGCTTAATAATTCATTTTTTATGTTATTTATAAGGAATAAATATTTACATGAATAAACTCTTGCATATATTATCCTTTGAACTCAATATATGCAAGAAAATATTCATTTCAACAAAGGAAAACATTAAAAACAAATATGCAGGGTTATAAATATTATTATTCATTTTATAAACTTACCCACGTATATCTGGTCCGCATCACTATCCTTAATAGGTAATGCATCTATGTTGGTTACAATTTTTTCTAGCATCTGATCTTGATACTACTTCATACATTTGATCAGCACTTAATTGTTTGAAGTTTTTCCATCTTAAGTTTTGTTCCTTTTCATTAAAAATAATATCTGCTTCTATACCAAGGAACTCTGCATTTTTTTCCAAATCAGTCTACTTGTGAACAAAATTACCAAAAAAACCACTAATATTACATTAGAGGATTTTTTGTATTACTTCATTATTTATTCACGTTCACCCTACCGATATATCCTTACTATACACTCCACATGCCTTGTGTGAGGAAGTATATCTTCATTGTGATAGAGTAGGCCAGCCTATTTCTAGGCCAGCCTCTCAATGAACGGCTCGTGCGGGTTTCCCGCAAACCGCTCTACGTTGCTTACTCTCGAATTTCTTCAATCGTCATTCGAGTGTCTCCTCTCAAGGCAGTACCATCTTGGCAGTGTTTCGCAA
>CAZANH010000192.1:0-2846 GCA_964486515.1 uncultured Eubacteriales bacterium | reverse complement strand
ATAATAATACTTGAAAACAAAATTGATAACAATTCAAAAACTCTATTTGACGGATATAAACAAACATATGAAAAGCTGACTGATGTTGAGGAAAAAATTAACGATTTATCAGAGAAGGTTGATCAGCACGATATAAAGATACAGGTAATCGAAGGCGGGCGCAAATAAAATCTGCTAATGGATTACCTGCTATGGCTTTCAGTAGAAAATGCCATTTTCAGTTTTGAGAGCAAGTCCCTGGCGAAAAGCAGTGCTGCGCCTTCATAGCAGATTTTAAACACCTCCGAGTTTATTCCATCAATTATATAGTTCCTGGCATTCACCGCATTTGCTGCACTGTATTTCCAACTGTCCTTCCCCTTTTCATTATTTGATATAAACGCTGAATATTCCATGTCGAAAATATTCCTGGTGAAAACATATGATTCGCTGCTCGAGCTGTCGATGTCAACCGCAACAATCTCCCCCATGTCAATAAACAAAATATATGCATCAGCGTCAACCCATACATTTTTGAAGTTTTCACAATAAATTTCCCAGAAATTATATTTTTTTTCGTTATCTTTGAAGTATTCACGTGCCTTTTTTAAAAACAACCATTTTTCAAATTTGAGTGCAAGCCTTTCTCCAAGCAGTTTAAAGAATTCATTTTTCTGCTTGTGTGAAGGGCTCCCATAATCAAGCAATATTCTTTCATTTATATCATCAATACAGCCTGCTATGTTGAATAAATCCAGATAATTTGAAATCATTGCCGTCCTCCCCTGCAAGTCCGTATTATCAAAAATATAAAAGAATATATCCTTATTTCTTAAAAATCCCTCTTTGTCACAGCCTGTAAAAAACAGGCGGCATGTATTCATGGCAAACGGGCTTTTTAAATTTACCTCATATTTTTTTATAAACTCCTTAATATTTTGCCCTTCGTTTTTTAATATGCCTACTGCCTGCGCGGGAAGCTTTTCTCTCAAATCAAGACGGCTCAAAAGCAAATTTCCATATTCCTTTGCATGTTTGTCACGCATTTTCCCACATAGCTGCTTCATTAAATCAATGAAATTATTTGAATTGTAACGGTATTGAAGTATATGCCACCCAAGTATGAAGAACCTTTTGTTAAAACGTTCCGTAATAATTTTGCAAAGCTTTCTTTCAAGCGTTTGGCTGATTCCCGCCTTTAGTGAAAGCATGGCAATTTCAATATCCCCTGTCTTAAACATCATTACAAAGTAGTGGAGTTTGTCATCGGGAATGTTTTCAATTCTCCTGCATAAATTGGATATGCCTTCACAGTCACATTCTGCTATTTCATCATACAGCCTGTATTTTCCCCTTATATTTCTCAATACTTCCTTGAATTTTGAGGGCCTGAATTGCAATACATCATTCATTGTTATTCCTGCCTCTCGATAATTTTCCTCAATTTATCCATCAGTTCCTTTTCTGCTTCTCCTTCTTCCCCGTTTTTATCAATATATAATTTAAATTCAACCCTTCTTGATTTATTCCTGTCAATATTCCCTTCCGTAAATACGGGAAAATTATATGAGCAGCCGCTTATTACTAGAAGTTTTTTAAAATTATCCAATACCGAAGCTTTAATATTACCGCTGTCTGTAATATAATTTACAACTGAGTACGCTCTTTTGTATGAAAGTTCAAGATTATACAAATAGCTGCCGCCATCGTCCGCATGTCCCTCAACAACTATCCTGTCAATATGTTTTACGAATTTATCATCAAGGGCTGTCTCAAGATATGTTCCGGTAAATGAATCAATATTTTCTAACTCGTACTCACTTAAATCTGTTTCATTCGTTTTAAAATATATTGCCGTATTAAATTTCAAAATTATTTTTTCACCTTCTGAAGAAAATGAAATACCTGCTTTGGCATAAATGTCCAGTAAGCCCTCTGCAATTTCATCGCTTGTTTTTGTATTTCCCATCAAAGCTGAAATATCCGTGAGCTTGTCTTCAGCTGATTTAAGCCTTCTGTCTAATTCATCTTCACGGCTTTTAAATTTGTCCTCACATTTATTTATTTCAACTTCTTTGGAATTTAAGGCATCTTCAAGGCCTGCCAGTTTATCACGGTAAATAAGCAAACCCATAACGAAAACAACGGCCAGTACAATTACTGCCAGTGCCACAAGATTAAAAAAGAGGAGCCTTCTTTGATTCCCTTCTCTCATGATTTATTCTCCTCAATATTAAATATAGTCTGTTTCATATCCATATACTCACCACTTTTAATTTCTTATAGCAATACCCACCATCTATAGATGTGGGGAACATCTTGCGCCTCCTTATATTGATTATAGCAATAAAATAAGGATTTTACAATGAAATCACTTTTTGTTTGGCAACAGGTTCCTGAGGCGTTCATATCAAAAAGCCGATTGCGAAGATAATTTTATTTTTAAGTTATATAAAAGTAAAAACGCACCTCATGAGTTTAATTCAGATATGCAACAGGAGGCTTTTGACTGGATGGATAAATGCCCTTGAATATTTGATAACTGTTCATATTTTTTTGCTGAACTGCGAAGGGCTAATACCTTCATACTTCTTAAATACTTTGCTTAGATAAAATTCATCGCAAAATCCTACTATATCAGCGATATCCCTTAGTTTTAATTTCTTATCGGTTATTAGTTCTTTTGCCATATCTATCCGACATTTATTTATATATTTTAAAAGGCTATATCCTGTATAACTTTTAAAGATTGATGAGAGGTAATCAGAAGATAAATTTATTTTTTCAGCGACAGACTTTGCTGTCAATGTTTTCCCTATATTATCCTGAATGTATTTGATTGCTTTTTCTGCGTTCCTTTTATAGGC
>CAZANH010000191.1:0-1688 GCA_964486515.1 uncultured Eubacteriales bacterium | reverse complement strand
GTATTTAAATCCGTGTGGCGTACGCTCCCATTCGGTTACTGAGTTGTTGAACCGGAACATATAATGTATTTAAATAGTTTTTTGCCATGCTCTCTGGCTTTAGAATGAAATAGCATTTGAAATGTATTTAGATATACACATGATAAAAAACGGTTTAAAAGAAAGGTGATTAAACTTGTTAAAAAAAGGGAGATAAACGTATCCTAAGCTAACGATACTGATTCAGATATTATTTCAATTTCACTTTCTCCCAGTATTTCTACAAACTTTTCCACAATGTACGGATCAAATTGTGATAATATGCATCTGTTTAATTCTTGTATGGCACTTTCAATACTCATTGCATTTTTATAAGGCCTGTTTGATGTCATAGCATCAAAGCTGTCTGCAACTGTAAGGATTCTTACCAGATATGGTATATCTTCACCCTTAAGGCCGTCCGGATAACCTGAACCGTCATACTTTTCATGGTGGTGTAAAATTAAAGGTATTACGTCTTTAATAGATGATACTATTTCAACCAATTTTGCGCCGTAGTAGGGATGTTTTTGAAGCAAAGCATACTCCTTTTTAGTCAGTGGAGGTTTTTTATTAAGAAGAAGAACAGGAATTTGAATTTTACCGATATCATGAAGATATGCACCATACCGTAAAATTTTAAGTTCATCCTTTGAAATGCCCAGTTTTTCTCCAAGCTTTCTGGAGTATTGAATGACTCTTTCCGTATGTGCAAAAGTATAATTGTCCCTTTTATTAATTACACCTATCATGGTTTTGATAGAACTTATAATTTCAACATGTTCTTCTTCTACATCATTAATAAGTTCATCAATAACAGAGGAATATGTTTCGACCCTGTTTTTGTTAAAGGACTTTGCTCTATAAAGAGCATTATCAGCACTGTTTAGCAAGTTTTGCTTGTCTTTTGCCTTTTCAGGTATACTTGATACGCCTATTGATACTGTCAAATTTCCGCTAGGCTGGTTTTCCTCACTTTTAAATTTTGTTAATGAGATAGCCTTTCGAATTCTTTCTGCAATTACAACAGCTTCCTTTTCATCGGCATTTGGAAGAATAATGGCAAATTCCTCCCCGCCATACCTTGATACAATATCATTTTTTCTCACACTATCTTCAAGTACTTCCGCCAGTTTTTTTAATGTATCATCACCTATAATATGCCCGTTTATGTCATTATAGTGTTTAAAATAATCTATGTCGATAAAAAGCATAGATAATGGAATACTTTCCTTCAACGCAATATCAACGTGACTATCCAATAAATCCTGAAAATACCTGTGATTTTTTAATCCTGTAAGACTGTCATGGTTCGCGTAATTTAAAAGTAATTCCCTGTGCTCATTTTCAATTTTTACATAATATCCTAAAAGCCATGCAGACAATAGAAAAATACCGGAAAGAACGATGTCAATTTCAAAATATTGGTTTACTTCATTAAACGGCCTTGAAACAAGGTCAAGTATTAGAAGAAACAGCGAAGATAAAACCGAAACATACATGCCGTGCTTTATTCCAAACTGTATCGTGGTAGAAATGATAACAAAAAGATAAATGAATTTATACGGACTTTCATATCCCCCAGAAAAAATTACAAGCAGTGAAAATACAACAAGGAATGATGCAGTTTCAATAATAACCTTGATATTATAATGCTTTGATTCTTTATT
>CAZANH010000190.1:0-7793 GCA_964486515.1 uncultured Eubacteriales bacterium | reverse complement strand
CAGCAATGATTACACATATTGGAGGGCTTGATAATGTAGTGAATACAACCAAAAACCTTCCCTATATTCCAGGAGGGAAAAAGCTTATTTACACAAACACAGAAATGGAATTGACAGATATTAGGGATTTTGGGGAAAAGGGTAAGGATAATCCGTTATTTGCAGAACTTAATGAAATTGTCCAAAACAATAATAGTTTGTGGTGTGAAGAGGCGGAAAAGTTTGTATTGGATAATTTTTAAAATGGATAATATTAAAAGGATTTTATTATGAATAAGCTAATTACAAAAATAAAACAAAAACAGCTTGACATTGAATAGAATTAGTAGTAAAATTTCATTATGAAACTGTTTCGTCAACATTAAATAACTTTAAATTTTTACTCATGGGAATACTTAAATTTTTTTAAAAAGGGGGTGTTCTTCTATCAAAGTAAATAATATAAATATTTATGACATTGCCGGAATGGCAGGGGTTTCTGTTACAACGGTGTCAAGAGTTATAAATGACAGAGACGGAGTAAGCGCCAAAACCAGAAAAAAAATAATGGATATCATAACAACTAGTGATTTTAAGCCAAGGATATCCAGGACTATGTCAGACACCGTGGGGGTGTTTATAAGACATAATGGATACAATCCTCTTAATAGTCCTTATGTACATAAAGTACTTGATGGAATTTATGATATTATATTCAGGTATGGCTATAATATCATGATTCTATCCATGGATAGAATTGCGAGAGATGAGGATGGATTCAGAAGTTTTTGCCTTAATCATAATATTAGTGCAGGAATTTTTTCAGTTATTACTATTTCTGATAGTTTTGTTATGAACTACGAAAATGTTATTCCTTTGGTTACTGTAGGAATCAAGTTCAATAGTAAAAAAATTATGTCTGTAAGAGCAAATAACAAGTCAGGAACTTACGAAGCGGTTAAATATCTTGCTGGCTTAGGACATAAAAATATTGCATTTTTTGTACCGAACCTGAACCATCAGGATTATCAGGACCGACATGAAGGCTACACAAAGGCAATGGCAGATTTAGGCATGGTTGTTAACCCCCATTTTGATATTAATTTTTACAATTCTGAAACAGATTTAAGTCTCATTATTGATGCACTTTTTGATTCAAACTACGATAATCCCACGGCTGCTATAGTATGTGATGACCAGGAGGCTCTCAAGGTTGTGAGGATTTTAAAAGCCAAAGGGCTGGAAGTACCCGACGATTTATCAATTATTGGCTTTGACGATTATGATTTTTCCCAATATTTTACACCTCCACTTACTACTGTAAGGCAGCCGGTTTTTGAACTTGGACAGGAGGCCGCAAAAATGATTGTTAATAAATTAAACAACAATATAGCTGAAGATGAATTCCATGATCTGACTCTTGATACAAAGCTAATAACAAGGAAAACTGTTAAACCAGCAGATGAATAATAAACAAGGTGGGATTTGCTTATTTGTATTAATGTATTAATACTGTAATACGCCACTTAAATAAGAAAAAAAGTTACATTAAATTGAAACAGTTTCGTTAACTTGTGTACTATTGATTAGAATATTAAAATAACACAGAAAAAAATGCATTATATTCATTTTAAGGAGAAGGTAAAACATGTCAAAAAGTTTATTGTACTTAAATGGCAGTTGGAAAGTGAAAGAATTTGAATATCAGGACGAAAAAGAAGGGTCTCTTCCTCCCATATTGTTTAATGATGGGTGCATAGATGCAGAAGTACCTGGGGACATTCATAATGATTTATACAAGGCACGAAGAATTTCAGACCCTTATTATGCTGATAACAGCAAGGACTGTGAGTGGGTTACAGAAAAAGACTGGTATTACTATACGAGGTTTATTCTACCGAACGGTTTTCTTAAGGAACAGACAAAAATCGTATTTGAGGGAATTGATACATATTCAACCATATGGTTGAATGGCAGAAAAATAGGTAATACAGATAATATGTTCAGGGAATTCTCTTTTGATATAAGCGAGTTGGTTAAAGAAGGCGAAGAAAATGAGCTTGTAATAAAGGTCAGTTCAATAAAGCATATCATGAAAAAAATTAAATGTAAGAAATATTTTGCGTGTTTCAATACACCCAGAATATTTGTAAGAAAGGCACAGTGCCACTTTGGTTGGGACTGGGCTCCTAACCTTCCTGCAGTTGGTATATGGCAGGGTGTAAAAGTTATTTCATCAAATCAGGGACAAATAATAGATGTTACAGTAAGGACAAGAATTAGCGGAGAAGTATCGTTTTTTATAAAACTGGATCGGGAACCCGGCATGAGTGATCTGGATGGGGTTAAAAAAAATACGGATATTGAGTATTATAATGACGAGTTACTGGTTCAGGTTAATGGTGATAAAACTTTTGAGAAGAAGATTGATGTTCGTGGCGGCAAAAACCATCTGACCATAGAAATTAAGAATCCAAAACTATGGTGGCCTAATGGGTATGGTGAACCAAATTTGTATAACTACACGGTGAAGCTGTTAAGAGATGGAAGTGAGATAGACAAAAAAGAGGGGCGGTTCGGAATACGAGAGGTTGAGTTAATACAGGAGCCTATAAAAGAAGGAGGCTTCAGTTTCAGGTTTCATATAAACAGAGTTCCAGTATTCTGTAAGGGAGCCAATTGGGTTCCTATAGACTGTTTTACAGGAACTGTTAAGGATGAAAAGTATGAAAACCTTATACTTCTGGCTAAAGATGCCAATATAAACATGTTAAGGGTTTGGGGCGGTGGAATATATGAAAAAGATATATTTTATGATTTATGTGACCAAAATGGAATAATGGTATGGCAGGACTTTATGTTTGCTTGCTCTGACGTTCCTGATGACCACTGCGATTTTGTTGACAGGGTAATACCTGAAATAGAATACCAGGTAAAACGACTTAATAATCACGCAAGTATTGTTTACTGGTGCGGTGGAAATGAAAAAACAGGCTCTGCAGGAATGAAAGTCAGTTATGGTGAAAAAATGTTTCATTACATTATAAGAGGCATATGCAGTGATATTGATCCAACTCGTCCTTATAGTCCGGCAAGTCCATTCAGTTTTTCGGATTTAGGCAATGATCAGGACTCAGGAGATACTCATTGTAATTGTCTTGAACATTCTATAAAAAGGGGTATAACTGAGTTCAGAGAAGAGATAAATAATAATAATACTGTATTTAATTCCGAATGTGCTATATTAGGACCTTCAAGTTATCAGTCAATGAGCAGATTTATTCCTAAAGACAAGCTCTGGCCATTAAATGATCTGTGGGAATATCGATTTGCGGACAACCCATATAATACTTTGGAAGAAACATATCTTGGCATACAAACCAATATTGCCAATGGACTGTTTGGTAAATTTGACAATGTTAAGGAATTCCTTAAAAAAGCAATGACAGGACAATATGAAATACTCAGATCTGAAATAGAGCACCAGCGCATCAGGAAATGGTACAGCGGAGGGGTTATGTTCTGGATGTACTCTGACATCTGGCCAACCGGGACGTGGGCGGTTGTAGATTACTATGAATTACCAAAGCCTGCTTATTACGGAATTAAGAAGGCCTTTGAGCCACTGATTATATCCATACAAAAGTATAATGGAAGAATAAGAGTGTATATTATTAATGACCTGGTTGAAGATATCAAGGGAAAAGTAGAATTCGGGCAGGCTGAAGTAGATGGGAAAATTCTATGGCAAAAGGAAATATGTGATCTAGCAGTTAATGCCAACCAGTCCATGGAGATTATTGATATAAACGATTTTATTACAGACAATCCGAATTCATATTTATTTGCCAGATTTAAAGACGGCTCACACACTATAAGGACAACTTTCTTCCACGGGTTGTGGAAGGATATAGAATGGCAGCAGCCTGAATTGAGTTGTAATGTAATAAAACAGACGGTTGCCATGGATAGTTTTATAAAAGAGATAGAAATTGAGTGCAAAAAATATGCGAGGATGGTAAATATTAATTTACCCAATAACCAATTTGCATATATCAGTGATAATTTCTTTGACATGGAAGCCGGTGAGAAGAAACAGGTAATGATTAAGTCAAAGAATGATTTTGATGTCAGCAAGATAAATATTGACCACTGGTTAACAGAATGGATATAAAACAACATAAATAGCATTTATGGATAGTAAAGGGGTTGCATAAGATGGAGAACCAAAGCGAAATTCAGGTGGTTGTTGCGGGACATATTTGCATTGACCTTATACCCTCGTTTAGCAAAGAGAACTATAATAATAATATTATTAGTATATTTGAACCGGGAAAGACAGTTAATATGGAAACTATAAATATATCTACGGGAGGCCCCGTTTCAAATACAGGTATCGGATTATCCAAGCTTGGAATTAAATGCAGGCTTATGGGTAAAATAGGTGATGATTATTTGGGAGAGGCAGTTATAAGGTTTCTAAATCAAAAAAATGTTGAAAACGATATGATTATTGCTAAAGGAGAAGAAACATCATATACCGTTGTTATTGCTCCTCCGGGATATGACAGGATGTATATGCACAGTCCCGGAGCAAACAATACATTTTGTTCAGATGACATAAATTACAATATCGTAAAAAAGGCCAAGCTGTTTCATTTTGGTTACCCTCCGGTAATGAGAAGAATGTTTGAGAATAATGGCGATGAGCTGGTCAATATATTTAAGAAAGTTAAGGAAGTGGGAGTCACCACATCTCTTGACATGGCACCACCTGATGTAAACTCTGAATCAGGAAATGTTGATTGGAAAAGGATACTTCAAAGAGTTTTGCCGTATGTTGATATTTATATTCCGAGTGTAGAAGAAACTATGTTTATGATACAAAGAGAGGACTATGATTATCTGAACGAAAACTCAAAAGGGAATGATATTCTAGAGAATCTGGATATTAATAAACTGCAGGGGCTTGGAGAAAAACTGATTTCATACGGAGCAAAAATTGCTGCCATCAAGTGTGGAGTTAAAGGATATTATATTCGGACACAGGGTAAAGAAGTATTAGCTGTCATGGGCACTGCTCGGCCAAAAGATCCGGATAACTGGGCAGACAGAGAACTGTACGAAGAAAGCTTTCATGTATTGGAGGTAGCATCTGCAACAGGTTCAGGTGATAGCAGTATAGCGGGATTTCTGGCATCCTTTTTAAACGGAAGAGCAATAGAAGAATCAATCAAGATAGCCTGTGCAGTGGGCGGACAAAATGTCCAGGTGTTTGATGCAGTAAGCGGTATTAAATCCTGGGATGAAACTATGGCTATGATACCTGAGTGGGACAAAAACAGACTTTCTATTGAAGGGTCTTATTGGAGATACGATGATAATAAAAAAGTGTGGTTTGGAAGAAAAGATAAGAGCAATATCACCTGAAGAATATACAAATTAAATGTGAAAATTTGAATATTCTTCATAATACTTGCCTTAATTGGCTTTGAAGGAGTGTTTATTATGACATCTAAAGAAAGAATGATTGTAGCAATGATGAACAAGCAACCGGATAGGGTTCCGGTTTCCCCTGACATATCAAATATGATTCCATGCAAACTTACAGGGAAACCTTTCTGGGATATATATCTTTACCAGAATCCACCTTTGTGGAAGGCATATATAGATGCTGTAAAGTATTTTGGTTTTGATGGATGGCTGCCCCTGTATGAAGGTATCAATGCATATGAGGATCTTGACGGTCATATATATATCGTTCATGAAGATGATGAGAAGATCATTACGAGAAGGATGGAAAGCAATGGTGCAACTGAAATGTGGTCTGACAAGGTTATGGTTTATCCAAACAATAACCCCCCATCATATGTTGATGCATATAAATTGGGTATTGGTGAGAGATCAGAATGGTATAGGCCTATAGAAGGTGTTGGAAGAAAAAAAAGTATTGTTGAAATATTTGAAACGGCTAGAAATGAAATGGGTGATAACGGAGTTGTCGGATTAAGTGTGAATATACCGGCTGTATCATCAGACAAAGGTGTATACAGGTATTATGATGACTATGAACGTGTAAAGAATGAAGCACTGTTTATCGAGGAACAAATAGAGAATCAAATATCCGAGCTTGTAAAATTGAAACCTGATTTTATATTTGTACCATATTCCGGAGGTTTGACGTTTCAGACACCGGAAATCTTCAAGGATCTGGGTTTACCATCATTGATAAAGGTAGCATACTTTGCCAGAAAAGCAGGCATTCCAAGCCAAATGCATTGCTGTGGCAGATCAAGAAAACTTGTCGAATTTGTTGCCAATGAATCCGACTTATCAAATATAAATCCATTGGAAGAATATCCTATGGGAGATTGTAATCTTGCAGAAGTTAAAAAAATGTTTGGAGGAAAAATCAGCTTTATGGGAAATCTCAATACACCTGAGCTTATGTTGACCGGAACACCCGATATGATAAGGGCGGCATCACGCAAAGCCATTGATGATGCTGCGTGTGGCGGCGGTTTTATTCTTTCAACCGGAGATCAGTGTGGGAGAGATACTCCTGATGAAAACATAAGAGCTATGATTGAGGAGGCAAGAAGCTATGGCAAATATTATTAAGATATTGAAAAAACATAAATATCTTTATATTATGCTTGCGCCTGGGATAGTTTTTTTGTTCATTTTCAACTATATTCCCATGTATGGAGTAAGAATTGCGTTTCAGGATTATTTCCCATGGGGGGTGAGTGAATGGGTAGGATTCAAACACTTTGTCCACCTGTTTAACAACCGTGAATTTTTCAGAATAATCAGAAATACTTTGCTAATAGCGTCGTACAAACTTATTTTTGCATTCCCGGCTCCAATTATACTGGCATTGCTGTTGAATGAACTGCGAACGGGTATTTTAAAAAGGTTTGTTCAGACAGTTTCATATCTTCCATATTTTATTTCATGGATGGTAGTAGCAGGAATTGCGTATAATTTCCTTGCTTCTGATTTGGGCTTTCTGAATGTAATACTTGATATGTTAGGCTTACAAAAAATAGACTGGTATTACAGGCCTGATTTATGGAGGGGCATACTGGTTGTAACAGGAATATGGAAAAATGTTGGTTGGGGTTCTATAATTTATTTGGCTGCTTTATCAGGTATTAGTCCTGAGATGTATGAAGCAAGTGACATTGACGGTGCTGGAAAGATAAAACAATTATTTAATATTACTTTGCCTTCGATATCAAATATTATAACAATAATGCTTATTCTTCATATGGGAAGCTTCATCAAAGAGGACTTTCAGCAAATTTATTCTCTTATGGGAAATAATACGATAATACGTGAAACTATAGATGTTTTGGAAACAAATATATTAAGAAATGTTCAGTTGAAAGGATTTTACAGTATGCCGGCAGCACTTGGCCTGTTACAAAGTATTGCAGCATTGATTCTAGTTTTGGGTTCAAATTATCTTGCCAGAAAAGCAGGAAAAGAAGGTTTGTTTTAAAAGGGGTGGTTTTAAGTGAAAGTAACTGCGGGAGAGAAAATATTTAAGGTAGTGAATAAAATATTTATGATAATACTTTCCGGTATCTTTCTATTGCCATACTGGGTAATATTCATGGCATCTTTTACCGATGAAATTACTATCTGCAAGAGAGGTTTCAGGTTGATACCTGAAAAGCTAAGCCTGGAAGCCTATAAGTTTATACTGTTTAATGATACATTTATTATGAGATCTATAATAAATACTATTTCCATTACAATTGCAGGAACAATACTGGGAGTTTTATTTACATCGATGTTCGCATATC
>CAZANH010000189.1:0-12554 GCA_964486515.1 uncultured Eubacteriales bacterium | reverse complement strand
TAAATATTTCTTGTAATCCACAACACAATCATGTATAATACTACATAAAAGTCTAATATATGCTAATATTAGCAATCATGAGTAATATGCTCAGCAGGGGGGATTTTGTGCTTTCAAAGGTAAAAGCCTGTGGGTTGCAGGGAATTGATGGATATATTGTTGATGTAGAGACGGATATAAGCAATGGTATTCCGGCATTTGATATAGTGGGGCTTGGTGATACTGCTGTAAGAGAATCAAAAGAACGCGTAAGAACTGCAATTAAAAATTCAGGCTTTGAATTTCCTTTAAAAAGAATAACGATAAATCTTGCACCTGCAAATCTTAGGAAAGAAGGTTCTGCTTTTGACCTTCCTGTTGCACTTGGAATACTTACAGCAACCGGACAGGTAAATACCAAAAATGTTGATGAGTACATGTTTCTTGGAGAATTATCTCTTGATGGTGAAATAAAACCGGTGAAAGGGTCACTTTCAGCAGCCATATGTGCTGCTGAAAATGGCTTGAAGTACCTTATAACGCCATTAACTAATGCTGATGAGGCTTCTGTGGTAGAGAGTATCAATGTATTACCTGCAGGAAAATTGCTTGATGTAATAAATCATATAAATGGCAATAAGTATATTGAAAGAAATGTAGTGGATATGGATGCTATATTTTCACAAAAAATAGAAAATGGGCTTGATTTCTCTGATGTAAAGGGACAGGCAAGTGTAAAGCGGGCAATAGAGGTGGCTGCATCGGGAGCTCATAACTGTATAATGTTTGGCTCACCAGGTTGTGGAAAAACAATGATCGCGAAACGGCTGCCGGGTATACTACCGGGCCTGACATTTGAAGAGGCACTTGAGGTTACAAAAATATACAGTATAGAAGGATTACTGCCACCCGAAACATCACTTATCACGCAGAGGCCATTCAGAGCTCCTCACCATACAATAAGTTCCGCCGGGCTTGTCGGAGGAGGTAAATATCCCCGTCCAGGAGAAATAAGCCTTGCCCATTATGGTGTTCTATTTCTGGACGAGGTGCCAGAATTTGGAAAATCAGCACTGGAAGTACTCAGGCAGCCTTTAGAAGATGGAAAAGTAACAATAACCAGGTCAAATACAAGTGTTACATATCCTTCCAAAATCACCCTCATAATGGCTGCTAATCCATGCAAGTGTGGTTATTTGCTTGACCCAGACCATGAATGTACATGTACACCCAGGCAGATAAAAGAATATATTGGAAAGCTGAGCGGCCCATTGATGGACAGGATAGATATTCAGATTGATGTAATATCAATAAGGTATAGTGAACTTGAAAGTAAAAAGAGTGAAGAAAAATCGGAAGTGATAAGAAAAAGGGTTGAAAAAACTCGAAAAATTCAACAGGAAAGATATAAGGGTCTCGGAATATATTCGAATTCGGAACTTACCCCTTCAATGCTAAAACAGTATTGTAAACTTGATAAAAAAGGAAGGAAATTCTTAAAAGATGCTTTTGAGAAATTAAGCTTAAGCGCAAGGGCTCATAACAGGATTTTGAAAGTTGCAAGGACAATAGCTGATATGGAAGAAGAGGAAAGCATAACATGTGAACATGTGGCAGAGGCCATACAATACAGAAGCCTTGACAGGAGCATATGGAAAAGGTAAAAAAGGAGTTTTTAAAATGGATAATCTAAAATACTGGATATGGCTGAGTTCACTTAAAATTATTCCGTCAAAGAAGAATATGCTTCTTGAATATTTCAAGGATCCGTGTATATTGTGGGATGCTGATGAAGCTGATTTAAGAAAAACAGGTTTTATAAATGAAATAGTAATAAAACAGCTGAAAAATATTGCTCTGAAAAGAGAGAGTGAAAAACTTGCAGATGAGGTATATGGAAAAGGGATTAACGTAGTTACTATAAAGGAGCGGGAATATCCTGACAATTTAAGGAATATATATGACCCGCCTGTTGTGTTATATGTAAAAGGCAGTCTTAACGGTTGTAAAAACCGTATTGCCATAGTAGGTTCAAGGCATCCGAGCTCATATGGTTTAAAGGTTGCAGAAAAACTGGCATATGAGCTTTCAGGACTGGGATTGACTGTGGTAAGCGGGCTTGCAAGCGGAATAGACGGAGCCGCACATTCTGGTGCTTTGAGAAATAGTGGTAAGACGATTGCTGTTTTAGGTTGTGGGGTCGATATTGTTTATCCGCGTGAAAACAGAAGATTGTATGAAAAAATATCAGAATCAGGTGGCGTTGTTTCGGAATATATTCCGGGTGAACAACCGCTGCAATATCATTTTCCCGCAAGGAACAGAATAATAAGCGGTTTATCATATGGCACCATTGTAGTTGAAGCAGGGGAAAAAAGTGGTTCCCTTATAACTGTAAATTATGCATTGAATCAAGGGAGAGAGGTCTTTGCCGTACCGGGGAATATTAATAATATAAACAGTATGGGGACAAACAGGCTTATCAGGGAAGGTGCTAAAATTGTTACTTGTGTATACGACATAATTGAAGAACTAGAAATTTTTATTAAAATTAATGATCTTAAACCGAATAAATCCATAAAAGATAGTTTCAATACAAAATTAGTTGATTTGAGCAAAGATGAGAAAACAATACTTGAACAACTTTTAAAGGAACCTTTGTATATTGATGTACTTGTTGAAAAGACCGGATTTGATATAAAAGAATTAAATTCATTGCTTATAATGATGGAACTTAAAGGAATTATTGAGCAGACACCGGAAAAATTATATATGGTAAAATAGGTTAAACAGTTACCTTCATAAACATCCGAATGAAACTGATTAAATTTACAGTGGATTTTATTCTTAAATGCTGTTAATATATATAATTGGCAGGGAACCCTGTTAAAAAAATATAAATAACATATAAAAATGGAGGAAAACAATGGCAGAGAACCTGGTTATAGTGGAGTCTCCGGCTAAAGCTCATACAATAGGAAAATTTTTGGGCAAGAAATACAAAATAGTTGCATCAATTGGCCATGTAAGAGACCTTCCAAAAAGTCAGATAGGGGTGGATATTGAAAACGGCTTCCAGCCGAAATATATTACTATTCGGGGTAAGGGAGATATCATTTCAAAACTTAAAAAGGAAGCCAAGAATGCAAACAATGTATATCTGGCAACAGACCCGGATCGTGAAGGTGAAGCAATATCATGGCATCTTGCTTACTTGTTGAATATTGACGAATCAAAAAAATGCAGGATATCTTTTAATGAAATAACAAAGAATGCTGTAAAAAACTCTTTCAAATCTTCAAGGCCGATTGACATGAAACTTGTTGATGCACAGCAGGCGAGAAGAATACTGGACAGGATAGTTGGTTACAAAATCAGTCCAATATTATGGAAAAAGGTGAGAAGCGGCCTAAGTGCTGGGAGGGTACAATCGGTTGCAACAAAGCTTATATGTGACAGGGAGGAGGAAATAGAAAAATTTACACCCCAGGAATATTGGACAATTGATGCAAAATTACAAAAGAAAAATTTGAAATCTGTTATTAACGCAAAATTTTATGGATCAAAAAATAAAAAGATAGAGTTAAAAAATGAATTACAGGTTAAAGATATATTAAATAAAATAGATGGGAAAAACTATATCGTTCATAATGTGAAGAAATATGAAAAGAAGAAAGCCCCCGCACCACCATTCATTACCAGCAGTTTACAGCAGGAAGCCTCAAGAAAACTTGGGTTTACTTCGAAGAAGACAATGATTATAGCGCAGCAGCTTTATGAAGGTATTAATATTAAAGGGATGGAGGCTGCTGGCCTTGTGACCTATATACGAAGTGATTCAAAAAGAATTTCACCTGAAGCTGCAAGTGATGCGGAAAAGTATATAGGGCAAAAATACGGAGAAAACTATCTTCCAAAAAAAAGAAGAATATTTAAAAATAAATCTGCATCACAGGATGCACATGAGGCTATACGTCCGACAAATATATCTGAAAATATGGAACCTAATAAGATTAAGCAATCATTGAAAAGAGATCAGTACAGGCTTTATAAGTTAATATGGGACAGGTTTATGGCAAGCCAGATGGCATCTGCCGTTTTTGATACTGTTACATCCGATATAGAAGTAAATGGCTATATATTCAAAGTTAAAGGTTCGACTGTAAAATTCCCGGGGTTTATTAAAGTTTATGTTGAAGGCAGTGACAACAATGAAGAGGAAAATGAAGAAAAACAGAGTTTACCGGAAATAAAAGAAGGTGAATTATTAATACAAAAAGAACTTGATCCTAAACAGCATTTTACACAGCCTCCACCAAGATATACTGAGGCATCTTTAGTAAAATTTCTTGAGGAAAAGGGAATTGGAAGGCCAAGTACGTATGCTCCGACAATATCGACAATACTTTCACGTGGATATGTTGAGAAGGAATCAAAGGTTCTCATACCAACTGAACTTGGAAAGATTGTAAACGATATTATGAAAAATCATTTTAAAAGTATAGTAGATGTAAAATTTACGGCAGAATTGGAAAAGGAACTGGATAATATAGAAGATGGGGAAAAACAATGGGTACAAATAATTAATAGTTTTTATAAAGATTTTGTAGATGTGTTGAAAAATGCGGAAGAAAAAATAGGGAAAATTGAAATCAAGGATGAGGAAACTGATGTTGTATGTGAGAAATGCGGAAGAAAAATGGTAGTGAAAATCGGAAGATATGGAAAATTCCTAGCGTGTCCGGGTTTCCCTGAGTGCAGAAATACAAAACCCATATTTGAAGAAGCGGGAGTTAACTGCCCGAAATGTGGTGGCAAGGTATTAATTAAAAAGACTAGAAAAGGGAGAAAATATTTAGGGTGTGAAAATTATCCGGAATGTGATTTTATGAGCTGGGGTAAGCCTACAAAAGAAAAATGCCCGGTATGTGGGAATTTCATTGAAAAAATTTATGAGGGAAAGAGTGTAAAGTATAAATGCAGCAATAAAGAATGCGGATACGAAATGAAACCCGTAAAAAAAGGAAGCTGATAATTATGATTAATAAAAAAAGGGTTCTTATTGTTGATGATGACTACAATATAAATGAACTTATAAAATTGTATATTGAGAAGGAAGGCTATGAAGCAATTCCGGTATACAATGGAGATAAGGTAATGGATAGTTTTAAAAAAAACACACCGGATATTGTTGTACTTGATATTATGCTGCCTGGAGCCGATGGTTGGAATTTATGCAGAGAAATACGTAAAATCAGTAACATACCTATTATTATGCTGACAGCAAAAGGCGAGACATTTGACAAGGTGTTGGGGCTTGAACTTGGAGCGGATGATTATATTGTCAAGCCTTTTGAACCTAAGGAACTTGTTGCCAGGATTAAAGCAGTACTTAGAAGATATGAGAGCAAATCAACCGATACAAAAGAGATTGTTTATCCGAACCTTGTAGTCAATATGACTGAATATACCGTAAAGGTTGGAGGTAAAAAACTTGAAATTCCTCCAAAAGAACTTGAGCTTTTATATTTTCTCGCATCAAATCCAAACAGGGTTTTTACAAGAGAACAGCTGCTTGAACAGGTATGGGGGTTTGAATTTTTTGGTGATTCAAGAACTGTTGATGTCCATATAAAGAGGCTTAGAGAAAAAATAGACAGGCACAGCAGGAATTGGCAGATTAAAACAGTGTGGGGAGTAGGATACAAATTTGAGGTGAAATAATGTTCAATTCCATATTTAGAAGGCTTGTCGCAATTTTTATTGCCATTGTCATAACAGGATTTTCTATTACAGGGGTTATGCTTTATTTTTTCCTTGGTAATTTTGTATCCAATGAAAAGAGGGTTGTATTAAGTGAATCAGCTTCAGCTATAAGCAGTTATCTTAAAGATTATCTTGAAAACAGCGGTAATTTTTTAGCCAGGTTGTATTTAAATAACATACTTGATTCCTATTATAAATATACTGAGGCTTTGATATTTGTGGTAAATGAAGAGGGATATATAGTAATAAGCAGACCTGAAATAAACATGATAAGCAATGAAATAATTAAAAATTTCATTTATGAGGATGGCTATTACAAAATTTCTACTCTTGATCAACATGTCAAACTTATGAATTCAGGGAATACATATACGGAAATAGGCAATTTTTATGGAATGTTTAAAAATACTCCATATTCCTGGCTTACGGCAGGTAAACCATTTAGACACAAAATAGAGGGGTATGAAGAAACGATAAACGGAGTAGTATATCTTCATACACCAATACCAGAAGTTCAAAAGGCACGTTTTGCAATGTTTCGGTATTTTTTAATTTCTGTTATTGTTTCAATATTCATAACCATAATCCTTGTATATATTTTTTCATTAAGGTTTACTAATCCGTTAAAGCAGATGAATGAAGCTGCAAAGGTTATTGCAGGCGGCAATTTTCAGAAGAAACTTGATATAGAATCAAAGGATGAAATCGGTGAACTTGCCGTAAGCTTTAATCAGATGGTTACAGATCTTAAAAACCTGGAGGAATTAAGAAGAAGTTTTATTGCAAATGTATCTCATGAGCTTAGGACACCTATGACAACAATACGGGGATTCCTGGAAGGAATACTTGATGGTACCGTTCCAAAGGAGAAGCAGAATGAATACCTGACAATTGTACGTGATGAGACAATAAGGCTAAACAGGCTTGTAAATGACATGCTTGATCTTGCAAGGATGGAAGCTGGTGAAATGGAGCTTGTATATAAAACATTCAATATAAATGAACTTATAAGAAGAACGATAATAAAACTTGAGAGTCTTATAATAGAAAAAGATATAGGCATTGATGCATATTTTGAGGAAGAGGAGACTTTTTGTTATGCTGATCAGGATGCAATAGAAAGAGTAGTATACAATCTTCTTCACAATGCAATAAAATTTACCGATAAAAACGGTAAAATAGATATAACAGTAAAACCTCATAAAGATAAAATATATGTTTCTATTGAAGATAATGGTATAGGAATAAATAAAAAGGACATGGATTTTATATGGGATAGATTTCACAAATCGGATAAATCAAGGGGGAAAGATAAAAGTGGCACAGGCCTTGGACTTGCCATTGTAAAAAGTATTATTAATGAACACAAACAGGAAATAAACGTTGAAAGTGAGCTGAGAAAAGGGACAAAATTTACATTTACACTTGAAAGATTAAAGACATAAGAAAAAGATTATTTTTAACAATTTATTCATATATTTTTCAAAAAATATATTTACAATAGTAACATAATAAAAAACAAATATAAATAGTAAAATAGATTATAATGGGAGATGATAGTATGGGAAATTATGATAATGGTGATTTTAACAAACCTTACTTCTATAATGAGAATTACAAAAAACCTAAAAATGGCATAAAGAGATTCGGCCTAATGCTGGTTATTGTGTCATTAATCAGTTCTATAATAGGCGGAGGTGTCGTATTTACGATATTCCAGTTTGTTGCACCTGCATTACAGCCTTCTGTAGACAGTTATTTTAGTAATATGATTCCTGAAAACAGGGATCAAAATACAAATGCTGCTAAAAACGAGTCAGAATTTACCAAAAGGGTCGTTATTGAAAAATCGGATTCACCCGTTTCGGAGATAGCAGAAAAAGTCAGCCCTTCGATAGTTGGTATCAGGATTACAGCTAAGATAAAAGATTTCTTTTTTGGTGAAACGGAAGGTACAGGTGAAGGGTCAGGTATAATAATTGATGAGGAAGGTTATATACTGACGAACTATCATGTAATTGAAAATGCACTCGATTCAACTACAAACAAGCTTAGTAATTCTGCAAAAATTGAAGTATTTCTGGCAACGCAGAAAGATAAGCCATTTGAGGCAGAGGTTATTGGAACTGATTGGAGAACGGACCTTGCTGTGCTGAAAATAAATGCAAATGGGTTAGTTATGGTACAAAAAGGTGATTCTGACAAACTCAGGGTAGGAGAACTTGCTGTTGCAATAGGAAATCCTGGGGGGCTTGAATATATGGGCTCAGTTACTGTAGGTGTTATAAGCGGGTTAAACAGGACAATTCAATCGGAAAACGGTAAGGAATTTAAGCTTATACAGACAGATGCGGCAATTAACCCTGGAAACAGTGGTGGGGCTCTTGTTAATTCAGAAGGGAAGATAATCGGTATAAACAGTATTAAGATAGTTGCACAGGGATATGAAGGCTTGGGTTTTGCAATACCGATAAATGATGCAATGAAAATAGCGGAAAGCCTGATTGAGTTTACGTATGTAAAAGGGCGCCCGTTATTTGGAGTAATGGTGGATAGGAATTTCAATGAAGATATGGCGAAGTACTACAAAGTCCCGGCAGGAATACTTGTACAGGAGGTAATGCCTTTTACCGGAGCATATAAAGCAGGGGTAAAAGTAAATGATATAATTACTGAAATTGATGGTGTAAGGGTAAAAACTCTTGATGAAATGAATGAAGTAAAAAACAAAAAAGCACCAGGAGATACTGTAACTGTTAAAATATACAGAGATGGTGAATATATAACTCTTGATGTTGAACTTGTTGAAGATAAGGGATAAATATTTGGAGCCGGAGGATTACAAATGACAGAAGGAAAGTTGAAGGTACTGTTTTTATCGGCAGAAGTGTTTCCATATGCAAAAACCGGAGGTCTTGCAGATGTTGCGGGTTCGTTGCCAAAATATCTTTCAGCTTCCGGTTGTGATATTAGCGTTGCTATGCCGGGGTATGGAATAATCAAGAATGATATGGAATATGTAACTGATTTTTCTGTAGATATGGAAGGCAGAAAGGAAAGCTGTATAGTTAAAAGAAGCGGAATGACCTATAAAATAGATGGGAAAGAGGGGAGTGTTCCCATCTATTTTATATGTAATCATCAATATTTTGACAGGCAAAACATATATTGTTACGGAGATGATGCAAAAAGATTTGCGTTTTTTTGTAAAGCCGTTATTAAAATGCTTCCTGAAACAGGGTTAAGACCGGATATAATACATTGCAATGACTGGCATACAGGACCTGTTAGTATGCTTCTCAAGGAAAAATACGGAACGGATCCTTTCTATGAAAACATAAAAACACTGTACACCATACACAACCTGGAATACCAGGGTAATTTTCCAAAAGAGATATTGGGGCTTTTTGATTTTGGTATGGATGTTTTTACACCGGAAAAAGCAGAATTTTATGGTATGTTTGGTTTTATGAAAACAGGTATTGCCTATGCTGATATTATAAATACGGTAAGTAAGGTATATGCACAGGAAATATGTACCGATAAGTATGGTGAGGGAATGCATGGGCTTTTAAAAAAACGTAAAAAGGACTTATTTGGTATTTTGAACGGAATCAGTTTCGAAGAATTCAATCCTGAGAAAGATAAGAGGATATATAAAAATTATGGTATTGATACATTGGATTCAAAGAGCGTAAACAAATATGAACTCCAGAGGGAAATGGAACTTCCGAAAGGGGATATGCCTGTTATAGGAATTATATCAAGATTATCAGGACAGAAGGGTTTGGATCTTGTAATACAGAGCATTGATAACCTTTTAGAGAAAGATGTACAACTGATATTACTCGGAAAAGGTGATTCTTACTATGAAAATGCATTCATAAATATTATGAAAAAGAACAGGAATAAGGTATCGGTATATATAGGGTTTAACACTGATTTGGCTCAGAAGATTTATGCGGGTTGTGACATGTTCCTGATGCCGTCAAGATTTGAACCTTGCGGGCTTGGACAGTTAATAAGCCTGAGATACGGGACGATACCTGTTGTGAGGGCTACCGGCGGTCTTGCGGAAACAATCACAGATTATGACCAGGATGCTGAAAATGGGAATGGTTTTGTGTTTGATGAATTTTCGCAGAGTGCTATGTTCAATTCCCTAAGCAGGGCGATAAGACTTTATGAAAAAAGGCCGGATAAATGGAAAGAATTAGTTAAAAGGGCAATGATGCTTGATTACTCATGGAGTACGTCAGCTGTAAAATATCTTGACATATATAAAAAAGCCATTAATAAAAAGCAGCCTGACCTGAAAGGCAAGGCCGAAAAATAATGGATAAAAAAGATAAAGTTAAAGAAATAATAAAGGTATTTAATATAATATATCCGGATGCAGGATGTTCACTTAAATACAAAGATGCACTGCAGCTTCTCATATCAACCCAACTTTCAGCTCAATGTACTGATGCCCGTGTAAATATGATAACTAAAGGGCTTTTTAAAAAATATAAAAATGCATATGATTTTGCAAATGCAAATATATCAGAACTTGAGAAATATATAAAGCCTGTGGGCTTTTTCAGGAATAAGGCACGTAA
Organism: uncultured Eubacteriales bacterium; assembly: GCA_964486515.1. Taxonomy (GTDB): domain Bacteria; phylum Bacillota; class Clostridia; order Acetivibrionales; family CAZANH01; genus CAZANH01. Next base: position 2,208 of record CAZANH010000189.1, on the reverse strand, counting down.
TATAGTAAACTGTTGCAGTATGCTTGTTTATAATTACAATGGGAAAGTACCCGACCGGCTTGAAGAAATGCTTAAACTTCCCGGTGTAGGCAGAAAAACTGCTAAGCTGGTATTGGGTGATATTTATGGAATCCCCGGAATTGTAATTGATACACATGCAAGGAGGCTTTCCAGGAGAATAGGTTTGACAAAAAATGATGATCCGAAAAAAATAGAATTTGACCTGATGAAAATTATAGACAGGAAATATTGGATAAAATTCTGTCATCAGCTTGTATTTCATGGTAGGGCAGTTTGTAAGGCAAAAAATCCTCTTTGCAATAAATGTGAAATCATTAAATGGTGCGAATATGGTAAACTAATTAACCTTTAATGATTTTACCATATTCCAAAAAACCTCTGATATTTTACTGTTCCAATTTTTTTCAGAGACAAATAAGCTTATTCTGTACATTTTACCGTTGTTTTCAAGAAATACTTCATTTCCTTTGATGTGCTTACCTTCATCGGTTGAAATACTGTAATCCCAGAAAAAACCTTTCATATCATTTGAAGATACAGGGCTTGAGTTAAAATCTAAAAAATTTTGTTGTGAGAGATTTTTTGAATTTTCCAGAAATTCCTTGAGTGGTTGATAAATATTCCATACCTGTATAAAACCATGTATATTTTCAGCTTTATCATGAAAATCTATATGATAAAGTATATCAGAGCCTGAAAAATCTTTTTCGTCAATTAAGAAAGCTGATGGATACTTAAAGGTAAATTTACCTTTAAGTGAACTGTAACTTAAAAACTTATTGTTGGAAAAATTTCCGGATGGAGAACTGGTCCGTACAACACTTGGATAAAAATCATTTATATATATGTCATCAATTTGCAAAAAAGCCGGATGGGAAAATGAAATCATATTATCAATACTGACTGTGTATAAAAACAGTCTGTTTATTAAATATTGGGATACAGAGATTATCAATAACCAAAAAGCAATTACTACAAAAAATAAAATTATTTTTCTTCTTATATCATGTATATATAACACTTTCAAAGAATTAACCAACTCCTAAACGGCAGCGTTAATATATGTTTATTCAAATATGCAGTCAAACATTCACAAAAACAGCCCATTATTAATATACTGATATTGTGAAATATTGTGCCTGACTATATAGCAGATATTTTAATCTTAGGAAGGAGCTTTTTTATGAAAATAGTTGTACTTAAATTACCAGGATTTATTGGAAAACTTCTAAGAAAGGTATTTGGGATGAATTAAGGCGGTAACAACCGCCTTTTTTCATATGGAGCGAATTACCTTATTGGATCTAAGACATCTTGTACATACATTTATTGTTTTTGGAGTACCATTTATTACTGCCTTTATTTTTCTTATATTAGGCTTCCATGTCCTGCCTGTCCTCCTGATTGAGTGGCTTACATTATTGCCGAATGCGGTTTCTTTACCGCATATATCACATTTTGCCATTTGTTCCACCTCCCCAAAGCAATCCTTATTGTAACACATACATGTATTATATATCAAGTTATTTTTTCATATTCATGATATAAATCTGTGGAGTAGTTACTATTCACAGCTCTGCTCATCTACTTGAAGAAATATTTTCATGAAATATATAGCGTAAGGTTCATAAGAGGCTGAACCTACAGCCTCTTGAATTTGTAGCGTTTATTTAAGAAAAATATTCTTCGAGCTAATAGGGGGCTGTAAATAATAACGTGAAGTACTTGAATAGTCACAAGTGAATATATTAAAATAAATGTAGAACAATGATAAGCTGGCAGGGGAGGTGTATGTCATAATAAGGGTTATTGCAGGAAGTGCAGGTGGGTTAAGGCTTAAAATACCAAAAGGTAGTATAACACGGCCTACAGCTGACAGGGTTAAGGAAGCACTGTTCGGTATAATTGGGGAAAAAGTAAGAAATGCTTTGGTATTGGACCTTTTTGCAGGAACCGGCAGTTTAGGTATTGAGTCTTTAAGCAGGGGTGCAAGAGGTGCTGTTTTTGTCGATAAAAATAGAAATTGTGGCAATATAATAAAAGAGAATTTAGAATATACGGGTTTTATGGATAGATCGAAAATCATTATAGGAGATGTTTTAAAAGCAATTAATAAAATTAAATCAAATTATAAAAAATATGATATAATATTTATTGATCCCCCATATGGTAAAAAAAATATTGATA
>CAZANH010000188.1:0-2094 GCA_964486515.1 uncultured Eubacteriales bacterium | reverse complement strand
TTATCCTTCCCTTTCCCCACACAGAACTTGAGCTGTTTTGCAAATATTTTCCGCAGTTAAACCATAATATTCAAATACTTCTCTTGAATTCCCCGTTACCGTCTGCTCATCAGGTATTCCTAAAATTCTCAGAGGCACGGGCTCATTCTGGCACAGGACTTCGGATACGGCACCTCCAAGCCCACCATATATGCAGTGCTCCTCTATCGTTATAATCCGACCGGTCTCCCTGGCAGACCTTAGAACGGCATTTACATCCAGAGGCTTTATCGTATGCATATCTAACACTCTTGCCCGTATACCCTTCCTCTTCAAAAGAACAGCCGCATCAAGAGCCGGCTTTACTGTTTCACCCGTTCCTATCATTGTTATATCATTTCCGTCCATGACAGTAACCGCTTTTCCTATTTCAAACGGTATGTCATCATTTTCATACACATCAGCAACAGCACCTCTCCCCATCCTCACATAAGCAGGCCCTTCATATTGTACAAGAGCCTCAGTCATCCTTTTTGTTTCGTATATATCACAGGGCAGCATTACCGTCATACCGGCAGTAGCCCTCATCATAGATATATCCTGCACCGAATGGTGTGATGTCCCAAGTGCTCCATAACTCACACCTCCGCTTACACCAATCAACTTTACGTTTGTACCCGTATATGCGACATCCAGCTTTACCTGCTCAAAACTTCTCGCGGATAAGAAACATGCAGGCGCACAGACAAACGGCTTCAGGCCGCATCTCGCAAACCCTGCCGCAGCGCCGACCATGCTCTGCTCCGCAATTCCCATTTCAAAGAACTGACGCGGTAATTTTTTTGAAAACTCATTCAAGGTAACCGAACCTCTTGCATCAGAAGTAATTACAACTATGTCTCTGTCTTTTTCGGCAAGTTCCATAATGGTTCGAGTAAACATTTTCCTGCAAGGTATGCTTTTTCCCATTTTAATTTACCTCCTGAAGCTGCTGGTTGAGTTCAGCCATTGCCTGTTTGTATTGTTCTTCGTCGGGTACACCGTGATGCCATCCCGGTTCATTCTCTGTAAAGGAAATTCCTTTGCCTTTTGTCGTATTCGCTATAATCAGATGTGGTTTTTCACCGATAAGAGGAATTGATTCAAATACTTTAATAAGTTGTTCAATATCATTCCCATCAACTTCAAGAACTTCCCAGCGAAAGGAGGACCACTTATCTTTCAAAGGCTCCAATCCCATGATATCCTCCGTATTTCCACTTATCTGAAGCCTGTTTCTGTCAATTATTCCGATGAGGTTATCAAGCCTGTAATATCCGGCAGACATAGCAGCCTCCCAGACCGACCCCTCGGCCTGTTCGCCATCACCCATCAGGACATAAACCCTGTAACCCTTTCTTTTATACTTTGCAGCAAGCGCCATACCAATACCTGCCGGCAATCCATGACCCAAAGCACCTGTATTCATCTCCACTCCCGGGATTTTTACGTTCGGATGCCCTGTAAGCCTTGATTCATATCTGGAAAAAGTCTTCAATTCCTCTTTTGGAAAGAAACCTCTATCGGCAAGAACAGTATAATACCCTTCAACGCTGTGCCCTTTGCTGAGAATAAATCTGTCCCTGTCTTCCCATTCAGGTTTTTTTGCATCTATGTTTAGGATTTTGTAAAAAAGCGCAACCAGAATATCAACTGAAGACAGAGACCCTCCGGTATGGCCTGTTTTCGCATCGTAAATCATCCTTATCAAATCAATTCTTCTTTGGATTGCTATTTTTTTCAGCTGCTGAATTTCATTCATTTCTTTCCCCTTTTCAAAACTTAATTCTTCAAGTTAATTTACTAAATATATTTAAATTTATTTATATTTATATTCCTGTTTTATTTATTATAACTCATTTTAATTAAATTATCAATAAATTTATTTAATTAAAGCAATTTGCGCTGTAAACTTTTTTTCAGCCACATTTCCATTATGTTCCTGATAATGTCGCATTTATTTGTGTTTTATAACTCTATTTCACGGTTAAATATACATAAAATACCACATCACATTTTTTTCGTTCGAATACGTTCGTATGTTGACTCCAAAAGTCGTATTTTTCGCGGTTATCA
>CAZANH010000187.1:0-3756 GCA_964486515.1 uncultured Eubacteriales bacterium | reverse complement strand
TTAGCTCGAAGAATATTTTCATGAAATGAACGCTACAAGTTCAAGTGGCTGTAAGTTCAGCCTTACATGTCAAATCAAACTCGCTTAATGCCCCCCCACAAAACAGGTATGACTTATTTTGGTTGCGGCCGGAGGCTGCGTATGTTATAATTAGTTCCTAAAAGGGGGTTTTTTTATGTCAGAAATGCCAATTTATAAAAATTATGATATGAGTTTTGAAGAAATGGCCAAGAATCTTGTAAACAAAATGACATTGGAGGAAAAGGTATCACAAATGCTGTTTAAAGCCCCGGCGATTCCGAGGCTTGACATTCCATCATACAACTGGTGGAATGAGTGCCTTCACGGAGTAGCACGTGCAGGTACAGCAACAATGTTCCCCCAGGCCATAGGTATGGCTGCAGCCTTCGATGAGGAAATGATGTACAGGGTCGCCGATATTATTTCAACGGAGGCAAGAGCCAGATATCATGAATTTCAACGGAAGGGTGACCATGACATATACAAGGGATTGACCTTTTGGACACCAAATATAAATATTTTCAGGGATCCCAGATGGGGAAGGGGACAGGAAACTTACGGCGAAGATCCTTACTTGACAGGAAGGCTTGGCGTTGCATTTGTCAAAGGCCTTCAGGGAAATCACCCCAAATATCTTAAGGCTGCTGCATGTGCAAAACATTTTGCCGTACACAGCGGACCTGAAAAGGACAGGCATCATTTTAACGCAAAAGTTTCACTTAAGGATTTACGCGAAACGTATCTGCCCGCATTCAGAGAATGTGTTGTCGAAGGCAGGGTTGAAGCTGTTATGGGTGCATACAACCGTACAAATGATGAACCCTGCTGCGGGAGCAGGACACTCCTTCAGGATATTCTCAGGGACGAGTGGGGCTTTGATGGCCATGTCACTTCCGATTGTTGGGCCATAAAGGATTTTCATCAGAACCACCATATCACTAAAACAGCACCCGAATCCGCAGCACTGGCTGTAAAAAATGGCTGTGACCTCAATTGCGGAGATTTGTATGGAAATCTTATTACCGCGGTTAATGAGGGCTTGATAACAGAGGAAATTATTGATCGTTCGGTTATCCGTTTGATGATTACACGCTTGCGTTTGGGTATGTTTGATAACCCTGAGGATGTACCTTATACCAATATTCCTTTTGAAATGAATGACAGCAGGGAATTTAACAATTTTGCCTGTGATGTCTCCAGAAGTTCCCTTGTTCTGCTAAAAAACAAGGATTCAATTCTCCCTCTGGACAGAAACAGTATTAAGTCAATTGCTGTTATTGGCCCTAACGCAAACAGCAGGGCTGCTCTTATTGGTAATTATGAAGGCACTGCATCCCGCTACACAACCGTGCTGGAAGGGATACAGGATACAGCAGGTGAAGATATCAGGGTTTATTATGCACAGGGATGCCATCTTTATAAGGAAAGATTACAGGATCTTGCACAGGCCAGGGATGGTTTTGCGGAAGCTGTTGCTTGTGCCGAGCGCACTGATCTCACTATTCTTTGCCTCGGCCTGGATGCGGGCATTGAAGGGGAAGAAATGGATGAATCAAATGCATACGGCAGCGGTGACAAAAGTAATTTGAACCTGCCAGGATTGCAGCAGGAACTCATGGAAAAAATATATACCGTCGGGAAACCGGTTATACTGGTTTTACTGTCGGGCAGCGCAATGTCAATAAACTGGGCTGACAATCACCTGGATGCAATCATTCAAGCATGGTATCCGGGTACTTTGGGCGGCAAGGCTATCGCTGAATTAATTTTTGGAAAATACAGCCCTTCCGGAAGGCTTCCTGTTACATTTTATCGTTCAATAGAAGAACTCCCCGATTTTGAGGATTATTCCATGGCTAACCGTACATATAGATACCAGAAGGAAGAAGCATTATATCCTTTCGGATACGGGCTTAGTTATACAAAATTTGAATATTCCAGGCTTGAGTTATCATCGGAGTCCATTGAAGCAGGCCAAACACTTGAAGTAAAGGTTCTTGTGAAAAATACGGGGAAAACAGAAGGAATAGAATCAGTTCAGTTATATATTCAAGATAACGAAGCCTCTGTTCCTGTCCCAAAGTGGTCACTCTGCGGCATACGGAAACTTAAGCTTTCACCGGGTGAAGAAAAGGAAGCATGTTTTTCAATAACCCCGAGGCAGATGTCCGTTGTAAACAATGAAGGGAAGTATATGCTAGAACCAGGGAATTTCACCGTATACGGAGGCGGGCAGCAACCTGACAGGCGTAGCAAAATGTTAACAGGCAGTGTTGTCCAAAAAAGGGATTTTACCGTTAAAGGACGGATAATGGAAATTGAATAATAATGTCAGTTCAAAATAGTATCAGCAATTATTGAACATATTGTTCCATTTTACTGATGTGATCCTGCTGGAGCTTGATAAATTGCTCACTCATGAATTTGGCATCATCGTCGGCATGCGGGTTGTTCCTTATACTCTCTTCAGTTTCCTTTATTCCCATATGATTTCCCTTAATCATCATTTTCGCCATATGAACATTAGATTTATTCCCTACCGTATATACTGAACTTGAAATCCACGTAGACATCTTTGTAAAAGGGCCCAGCTCATGAGGCACACCGCCCAGCATTTGAATTTTCATGTCCGCTTTTGAAGAAACATCCTTGTACTCATTCTGTATTTTTAAAAGATCCTGCTTGAAATTTTCATCCTCTGTTTGTTTAATCAATGTGTCAATTGCTTCTACACCCATTTTACTGCCGTGATGCAAATCCGTATAAACATTCAGAGTATCTTTTTCACTTATCATACTTCCTCCTGAATTAATCTTTTCTAATAGTTTTCGTATATTCTTATTTATTATTCTTTAAATTTTTTAAAATACGCTTTGGAAAATATTATAACAGGGTAGGCAGTCATCTCTTTCTCTTATTGTTATTCAAAAAGTCATACATATCATCAATATCCTTAAAACCCATTTGGACAGCCTGACGCTTGGCTGTACCAGATAATATTTGTATACCGTCTCCATGCTCATGAATATAAATCTGAATAAATTTACCATTAATATCCACTCCATTCCATATTTTTGAGTTAATCTTCTGCAATCCTAACCTTTTTGCGATTGATTTGATATCGCCTGTTGTAAACCTGTATGGCATTCGGCAATTTATATATGGACTATATGTTCATATTGTTTCAGCGTTAATAATCTTGGGATAATTATGGTGTGCCGTCTGTGTTATTTTGCTCTCCCCAAAACTGGAGATTATTGAAATAGGCGCTATTCATAATGCGTCCACATACTGATTATTTTAACTGTTTGCTGTTTTTTTAAAACTTCGTAAACAAGTCGGTGTTGTATATTTATCCTACGAGAGTATGCTCCCGATAAATCACCTTGAAGTTTTTCAAACGGAGGCGGGTACTGGTATGGATTTTCCCGTAAGATGTCTATAAGAGATTTTGCTTTACTGTCTAATTTTGCAGATTTCAGTTTTGCTATATCTTTAATAGCTTTCTTGTCATAAACGATAGAATACATTACCATTCTACCTCATTTTCAGGGATACATTCGGATATAGGTGTTTTAAGGCCTTCCATAATCCTTTTGCGCATACCAGGAACAGAACAAAGATAAAGTGTTTCCATCAAGCTATTATAATCGTCTTCGCTCATAATAATTGCATTGCCGTCTTTTGTGCTTATATTTACAAGCTCATTATATTTTATTGCCTGTTTTATCATCC
>CAZANH010000186.1:0-2276 GCA_964486515.1 uncultured Eubacteriales bacterium | reverse complement strand
AATTTGTACTCAAGTTTTCTAAGGAATTTATCCAAACAGACTTCTCCATATTTGTAATAATAATGCAATAGTGGCGGTATCCAGTCTTCAGATTGTAATCCTATTTTCATAACAGTTATGAGGTTTTTGAAAGCATTACTTAAACTTGGGCTTTGAAGCTCAATAATTTCTTCATATATATTATTATATTTGTCAACCAATTCAAAAGTATCCTTACCCATTTTCAGCTTAGGTTGATTCGGGGCTTTAACAATGTATATTTTTTCATTAAACTCTTCCAACAAATTCGCCCTTGCTTTTTCTTGAACTAAAATTGTTCTAATAAATTGAAGAAATCTATCAAAATCTTCTCCATGTTTACCCTCTATTTCTTCCCATATTCTTGCATACTTTGTTATTTCTCTTTCTGAATTTAATTTACCAATATTTTGTGATTTAAGAATATCTGCATTAGTTAACGGGATTCCTCTATCATTTAAAATAGTAAATAATCTAAAAGCAACTTCAGTGTTATCAGTAGACACGTATATAAAAATTGCATTATTAAATATAAATTTAACATAATCTAGTAAATCTATTGTTCCCTGTTTTTCTTCAAGCAACTCTCTCAACACTAAAACAGTATTGGCCATGTTAGACAGCGATATATTGTCTTTTTCGGTTAACCCCTTTAATTCTTCGGTTTTATCGGTTCCTTTTCTTTCAATAATATAGTTGTTAATAAAATCTTCAACATTATCTCTTATCTTATATGTAATTCTCATTCTTGCTGGAATGTTTTCAAGGCTATTTTCTTCCTGATATATTTTTTTATGAATAGTGTCTTTTGCTTGACTATTATCAATTAAATCCCTTAACACTGCCATCAAGATGAAAAAAGTCGTTAATCTTTGTTGTCCATCAAGAACCTCATACTCTGGGAACGTACTATTTGTTATTTTTTTCAAAACCAAAGAGCCTAAAAAATAATCGTTTTCAGCTTTGTGCTCATAAGCATAGTATAGGTCTTCAACCAGTTCAGTTATATATCTTCTTGCCAAACATAAGACCTCTGATACTCTGGAATAACAAACCAAAAGTCTTCTGAGAAAACCTTTTGAAAAATTACTTTATTTGCATCAATTCTACCCTCAGTCATAACAACATTCCTTCCCCTCTATATAAAAAGATGGACATAACCCTAACTCGTTGCCCGCCACATAACCCATTCTTATAAATGGCTTATCTATAATCTATATGCTCTTCAGTTCAGCTATGCACTCCTTGCAAACCGATTTTCCCTTAAAATTTATCACATCTGAAGCCTCACTGCAGAAAATGCAGGCAGGTTCATACTTCTTTAAAATAATCATATTACCATCAATATAGATTTCAAGGGAATCCTTAATAGCTATATCCAGGGTTCTTCTTAACTCAATTGGCAACACAACTCTTCCCAGTTCATCAACTTTCCTCACAATACCAATAGATTTCATATGTTTGCCCCCTATTTTATTTTATGGTCATATTTTACAATGTACTTGTGTGTTTTGTCAAGATTTGTAGATTTTGGCTCCCGCTAGAAGCAATAAATACCACGTACAAAAATCTTACTACATTTACACATTCACCATTGTTCCATCCCCGAAGATAAATTGAACCTCATCCTCATCGTATACAGTAACCTTATGAACTACTGCATGCCAGAGGGTTTCATCAAACTCTGACAAAATCACACCTCTCTGGTACATTATTCTTTATACCGATTCTGCTAAATTTCATTAATCACACAAATGACTTCCATGGCTTTTAACGTCAAATACTGTGCATCATCTACTATCAGAAGAACACCTGATTTCTTTGTGACTTTGATAATCTCCACTCCAACTCCATACCATTTTTGAAAACAAAAGTTATATGGTCAGAATAAACCATCACTTTTTCAATAGTACTATTCCATAGCTCCTTATCAAATTCAGTCAACAACGTGTTACTCTGCTCCAGCGTCCGAATAAATGTCCTTATACTTTCACGCTTAGCGTTACGCTCCAGCCTTTTATCATTGATATCAACGATCTCTTTTTTGATGGTTTCATATCATTCTACCAAAGCGGAGTAACGCTTATTGTATTCTGCTTGGTCGAGAGCTGAATAAGCGTTTTCCTCTACGCACTTACGTAGTAGTTCTGCTACAACCTCACATTCACTCTGCAGTTTTGCACTTTCCTTATCAAGCCTTGAAGTATCCGTCAAGACTTGAATTATGGTTTCATAATTTTTTCTGGGATCTCCCGCCT
>CAZANH010000185.1:0-4276 GCA_964486515.1 uncultured Eubacteriales bacterium | reverse complement strand
AATACAGCTTGCGGCGCAATACGGAGCAATAATACAATACGATCCGATTTCGGAATCACCTTTTTTTAATTACCGTGACACGCAGGGTATAGAGCATGTGGTTTGGTTTGAAGATGCCAGAAGTATCAGGGCAAAACTGCTTCTTGTGAACAGATATGGGTTAAGGGGTGTAAGCTATTGGGTGCTGGGGCTTTCCTTCCCGCAGAACTGGTATATCCTGAATGATATGTTCAATATAGTCAAGGTGGTATAACCTAATTATTTAATATCTGTTTATTTTGCGATATTTATTTTCAAGCGCCAGGTTTAATACCACTGGCTTTCAGCCAGTGAGCTTTTAGCGCTTTGGAAATAACCCGCCTTTAAAAAGGCAGGTATTAGAAAGAGGTAGAAATATTCAACTACCCGCCACTGAAGTGGCAGGCTTGTACGACGCCTGTTTTTACTTTAGTTGACTTTCAGTCGAAAACTTAACCCCTGTACTTTAGTGCAGGCGTAGTTAAGTATTGTCTTTCAAAAGTTAACAAAAAAATAAACTTTTTGTTACAAGTATGCCTGAAATTCAGTAACTAAGCTTATTATTAGTATACTTTGTTCTGAATTCTGACTCCTGACTACTTGCAGCCGTAGGTATTTTGGTTGCGACCACAGGCTGCGGTATGTTACATTTTCGTTAAAAAAAACGAATAAGAAGGAATATTGCATACTTATGTCGAATAATAAACAGAGACTTTAGAGTAGTTAAAAAAAAAACAAAAGAAAAGTACTTACTGAGGTGTTTATACAAATGAAAAGGCATATTATATTAACAGTTGTTCTCGTCATGGTTGTTCTGTTTGTAACAAATTCCTTCGCACTTGGGGCATATCCTTCAGGATATACGATAAAAGGGATTGAGTATAAGGAATATAGTGAAATAGAAGAAGTTAAGATTCTTTCATCAAAACTTGAAGGATATAATACGATCAGGCTTTCAAACCCTGATAGAATAGTTATAGATATTCCGGGGGCAACAGCTCCGGGAAGACAGAACATAACGGAAATAAACAGCCATTTTATAGAATCAATAAGGTATGCACAGTTTAATGCGGAAACTGCAAGAATAGTACTTGATGTGAAAAACCTTCCAAGATTCAAGATATATACCGCACCGGAATGTCTGGTTGTATATTTGAATTCAACCGGAGAGTTTCCCTATCCGGGAAGTATTGATAGATATAGAGAAAACGGTGTTTCTTCAAGGGGAGGCATTGACAGGGGTTCATTAAGCCCTGATGCTGATTTTGGCCTGGATTATCTTCAAAGAGGAAGTGTAGAGGAATTATACATTTCGATTAATGATTATAAAGGATATAAGATTGGAACCCTGAAAAATCCTGACAGGATTTTTATTGATATACCAGATGCAAAAGCACCGTTAAAACAAAGGAGCATTTCCGTAAACAGCATGATTACGGAGGCTGTAAGGTATGTACAGTTTGATGCGGATACGGCAAGGATTGTCCTGGATGTATCGGGGGATATACTATATGATATTGAAGAATATCAGGGATATCTCAAATTGAAGCTTGAAAATCCATGGTTTGACAAGCTTACATATTACAATGAAATGGACAGGGTGTACCTTTTAATAAGCGATTCAAAGTTTACTGAAGGCATAGAGGCAAATGTCAGGTTTTATACCGACAGGTATGAAAATAACGGGTTAAGATATGTAATGACTTTCAGTACTGATGTTGTTGATTTAAAAGAGGGTATAATAAATATTAACGATGGTATTCTCGATTCGATAAAGATTATTAAAAACAGTACCGGAAAAGTGACAAGCATGATTTTCAACTCCAAAAAAAAATTCCTATACAAGGTGATGACAAGGGAAGGTTATCTTGATACTGCGATTACTGTTATTGAACCCGCATCATCAGGCCAGAGAATTGTTGTTATAGATCCCGGGCATGGTGGGAGTGAACCGGGAGCTATACATAATGGTATAGAAGAGAAGGATTTGAACCTTGATATTGCACTGAGGCTTAATGAACTGCTTAAGTCAAATAAAATAAAAACTTATATGATAAGAGAAGATGACAGTTATGTAGGGTTGTATGAAAGAGCGTATATTGCAAATGAACTTGATGCCTCATTGTTTCTGAGTATACATAATAATGCGTATGACAAGGAATATGACGGTACAATGACACTATGCTACAGTAAATCATGTGACTTGGGATTTACAGGCTATGATTTTGCTAAGATAGTACATGAGAGCTTGTTAAAGAAACTTGGTACAACAGACAGAGATATAATTGAGAGGCAAAAACTAGTTGTACTGAGAGAGACGAAAATGCCTTCCGTTATAGCAGAAATAGCATTCATGACAAATAAAAAAGATATGGAAAACCTTCAGAAAGAAAGTTTCAGGCAAAAGTCGGCTGAAGCGCTTTGTGAAGCAGTAATAAAAGCACTGAATGAACCTGGGCTGAAATAAATGTATTAATATGGAATATTAAAAATGGATAAAAAACATTAGTAGATTTTATGGATTCTACTGATGTTTTTTATTTCTCATATGTGGTAATATTAAATTAAAGATTATATAACGATACTAATGATGCATAACGTTATTTGTGAAACTTGAAAATAGAATAATTAATTATATGATGTTTTGGGAAATATTTGTACTAATATCTTCCATATATGTCCATAATTATAGTTGTAATGCTTATTTTATAAGAAAAGTTTATGCTGTAAGGAGGACAGATTATGAAGGTATTTATGTTTGCTGTATATATGACATTGTTATTTTTGTTAAACGGTTGTAGTGGGTATATTTATAATAATAATAACGTAAATAAGGACAGTGAAAAAAGTGTAAGCGAAATTGAACCCGAAGAGAATCAGGAGAGTAGTACTATTCCGATACAGCCTGTTTTATTACCTGACATCAAAACTTATAATACCATATTGCTTAAGGTTTATTACCAGGACAGGGATGGTTGTTTAATACCTGTTACAAGAAGAATAAAGAAACAGGAAGCTATTGCGAGGGCAGCAGTTACAGGATTAATCGACAGTTCAATCAACAGGGAAGAGCTTCAGTATTTTGGATTGTATCCTACAATACCGGAAGGGACTAAAATCCGTGGGATTAATATAAGGGATGGAGTTGCCACTATTGATTTTGACGGTGAGTTTCTGAACTCTATCAGTGATATAGCTGAAAAGAATATGATAACTTCAATAGTTTATACCCTTACACAATTTGATACAGTAGAAGGTGTGAAAATATGGGTTAATGGTTATTCAGACAAAAAGCTTAAATATGGAACAGATATAACGAAAGTACTGACAAAAAATAATATTATGATTAATACGCAGAATAAAATAACTGGTAATTATGGAAAAACTGATGTTTATTTATGTAAAAAGGTTAATGAAAGGTTTAATTATATTATTCCGGTTTCCATAATGATTCCAAATGATGAATATGATAATCCATTAAATGTTTTAGCTACCATTTTTAAATCACTGCAAGGAATAAATGTACAAAATGAAGAAAAAAGTTTTTATTCTGAAATACCCAGCCAGGCAGAACTTTTAGAGAGCAGTATTAAAGAAGGTGTATTAACACTTAATTTTAACGAAGGTATAAAGGGATATGGAGGTTCAGCAAAGGAAGAAATGTTTGTAGACCAGATTTTGTTCAGCATGGGTGAAATTGGCGGTGCAAAAACGATAAGGATGCTTATTAACGGAAAGGCAGCGATACTGCCCGAGGGTATGGAAATTTCAGGTTTATTGGAAATTCCCCGTACAATTAATGATGTTATTGATAAATAGCAGAGGGGTAATATTTTAAAGATGTATCATAAAAGAAAACTTGTTGTTGCAACGGCGAACAAAAACAAGCTGCAGGAGATAAAAAATATTCTTGGTAAATTCTCGTTTGATATTGTTTCCATGAAGGATGAGGGGATAAACGAAAAGATTAAAGAAACAGGTAAAACATTTGAGGAAAACGCACTTTTGAAAGCAAAGAGAGTATTTGATTTAACATATGAAACAGTAATTGCGGATGATTCAGGACTTGAAACAGATTATCTTAACGGAGCACCCGGTGTATATTCTTCAAGGTTTGCAGGTGTGAATGCAACGGATAAAGAAAGGAGCAAAAAACTTCTTGAGTTGATGAAGGATGTTCCTTTTAAAGAAAGAACAGCTCGTTTTATTTGTGTTATTGCAGTGGTATCGGGAAAGGAAGTTTTTTTTACTGTAAAAG
>CAZANH010000184.1:0-2695 GCA_964486515.1 uncultured Eubacteriales bacterium | reverse complement strand
TCTGAATGCCTCCGGAAGTTCCGAGGCTCTGGATATTTTTATTGTTTCCGCAAATTCTGTTAAATATCTTCTGCATTCCTTTATTGCCTCATCAACAGTCTCAAGTGACCTTATATGGGCACCTGCCCCAGTCATTGCTTTCCTTGCCCTTTCTTTTATTTCTTTTACATTTGTAGTTCCATTAGAATTATCCACAAGCTTCCTGGCCAGGTTCAGCTTTTCACTCACCCGGTTTAGGACAAGCCTGGAAAATTCATTGCTATCCATTGGTTTTTCTGAATAGTTTGCACTTATATATTGTGCAGCTCTTGTGCTTCCAACCTGTGAAGAATTCAGAGCCGTACCTCCGGGACGGTACACACCAAGGGTCCCACACACTTCACCTACAGGAAACAGATGGCGCACATTGCTTTCCCACCATATACCTCCCTTTAAACCGCCGTTATTGTGCTGGGCACATACCGCTATTTCAAGATATTCCCTCGATAAGTCAATGCCATTATTCTTGTACAAATCAATCGCAGGCTGGTTCATCCGGCTCAATCTCTGTATCGGCGTACCAAAAAGTGCATTCGAGTTTTTCAGGTACTCATGCGATTCCGTACCCAGAAGTGAGAAATCAAGTTTATCATTGCTGCTGCACCATTCCGGATTTTTCATATAATCAAGGAAAACCCTCCTGCCTTTGACCTGTGTTTCATTATAAACAAGTATATCTATTAGTGATGAACCAAAGTTATCTATTTTCCGTGGATCAAACGGCCACTGATAACCTTTCAGGAAAACGGCATCAAGCATTCTTCCGGGTCTGTCAAAATAGTCATTGAGAAATTCCCTCTCATCGCTCCCGTCCTCCCTTGTTGACACATATCTTGGCAGCACCTGCTGGTATGTTCCTGAAAGGTTCCACCTGAATTTTATGGAGGCAATCCCGTATTGTGATTCCGTAAGGTTTACTCCTTCAGCACCGGCTTCAAAAGCAATTCCTGAAGCACCAGTCTGGCTTGCCGGGTATACCGATGTCATGTAAATCCCCGCCGGGCCTCCTGTCGCATATATAATATTGGTACAGTTAAAAAGCGTAAATCCCATGTTGCTTTTACCAAGATCATCGAGTTTTAAGCTGATTAGTCCTATCGCATTGTTTTCACTCACTTTTGTTTTCTCCGAATCTGTCAGTATACCGATGACAAGATAACCGTCAAATATCTTTATTCCTTTATTTATCACTCTCTTTTCAAGTTTTTCCGTCATGAACCTGGAAGTGAGAGGTCCCGCAGACGTAGCTCTCTTACGTGGATCGTGGTCGGTTTTATATCCCACATATTCACCGTACCTGTTATGCGGAAAAGGGACACCAATATCCACAAGCTTATAAAATGTACGGGCCGAAAGCGCGGCTTCAACCAGGGCAATGTCACCATGCATACCTCCCCCGTTAAAAAGCGTTTTTGCCATTTCCAGCACAGAATCCGAAACACCCCCTTCAAGAGTAAGCTTGTAATAGGTCTGCTTATCCGATCCTGTGTTCCTGGATGTACCCATATTCAAGCCTTCCGTCACTATTGCAATATCTTCCTGGCCGAATTCGTACAGGCTGTCGGCTGCATTGAACCCTGCCGCTCCTGTTCCTATTATTACGGTGTTTAAACTGTAAACATCCATATTAACACCGTTTATTTCAACTACACCCTTGTTCATACTATAACCTCCTTATGTGGAAACCGCCGTCCACGTTAATAACTTCCCCGGTTGAGAATCCCAGTTTTCCCGAACAGAGTACGGACACCGCATCCGCTATATCCTCAGGGTAACCCCATCTCTTTATAGGCGTGAGCCCTTCATTTATCAGTTTGTCATACTTATCTTTTACTTTTGCTGTCATATCCGTCATTATAATACCCGGCCTTATTTCATAAACATTTATACCATATTCAGCTAGGCGGTCGGCAAAAAGTGTCGTTATCATACTTACACCAGCTTTTGAAATGCAATATTCACCCCTGCTGACGGAAGAAGTATATGCCGACATTGATGAAATATTGACAATAACCGGTTGTATCCCTTTTATACTGTTTCTCTCGGATATCATTTTACTGGCAATAAGCTGAGTGAGGAAAAAAGTACCCTTCAGGTTTATTCCAAGTACAAAATCCATACTCTCTTCAGTTGTCTCAAGTATATCAAGCCTTACGCGCGGCGCGACACCCGCATTGTTCACTAAAACGTCAATCCTGCCGAACTCCTCCATAATACTTTGTGCGACAGACCTCCTGCTGTCATCCGATGTTATGTCTCCTTTAAGGTAAATAAAAGGATTCCCATAAATTTTTATTTTTTCAATATTATCAAGCACATCCTTTTCTTCTATGACATCCATAACTGCTACGGCATATCCCTCTTCCGCGAGTTTTACCGATATCGCGTTTCCTATGCCTCTTGCGCCGCCTGTTACAAGCGCTGATTTAACATCCTTCATTCAAAACACCTCCGTTATATTTTTCTAATTTTTCATTAAGGCTTCGTATATCTCGTCTGCCGCTTCCATTCCCTCTTTAACTGCCTGAACAACAGTCTTACCGCCGTTTACAATGTCTCCTCCCGCAAACACCTTTTTTCTCGTAGTCCCGTATTTCCCATTTGATATCCTGATCCTTCCCATATCAAATTCCACACCCTTCATACTTTTTACAAG
>CAZANH010000183.1:0-8791 GCA_964486515.1 uncultured Eubacteriales bacterium | reverse complement strand
TGATATAATATGTTTATTGATTAATTGTGTGGCCGCATAGATTAGTTAATATTATACCCATAACCATGAATTTAAGGAGGATTTACTATTATGAAGAAGATGAAGCTCAAAGTGGAACTCAATATCATGACAAGTTAAAAGTTGAAATAGCTTCTGATACACTACCGGATGCATTCTTTAACTGGGGTGGAAGTGAAGTGAGAGAAGCGGTTGAGTCAAAGAAGTTTATGGATTTGACAAAAATGCTTAAGGCTGATCCACAATACAAGAATGACTTTTCTGAAGCGGCATTAAAAGATGTAAACGTAACTTATACAGATATACCCGGTCAGTGGGGGATTCCTTTTGAACTGTTTGGAACAGGCTTTTTCTATAATAAGGAGTTATTTGAAAAAGCAAATGTTGAGCCTCCAAAAACATGGGATGAATTATTAGTTGTGATTGACAAATTGAAAGCTACAGGTACTATACCGTTAGTTATTGGAGCAAAGGACGGTTGGAGAGTACAACATTTATATACAGCACTTTTTTACAAGTTAAATGGTGTTGGCAAAAAAATGGACTTGGCAAATAGAACTGCCAAATATTCTGATGATTTTGCAGTGGAACCTTTTGAGAAAATTGTTGAGTTAAGAGATATAGGTGCTTTTGGCCCTCATCCGGCATCGGTTGATTTTACAATGGAACAAACTTTGTTTAAAACTGGAAAGGCTGCTATGAACTTCAGTCTTAATGCATTTATAGGAACATTTACTGGAGAAGATTCAGCTATTGCAGATAAAGTTGGATTCTTTCCTACACCTTATTTTAAATCAAAAGAACAATATAAACAGTCAGAGTTTGGTGGAGGTGCAGCGTGTATTAGTGCAAGTTCTAAGCTTACAGGAACTAAGGAAGAAGCTGCATATAAGCTTATCAAGACATTTACAGGGAAGGATGGACAGAAATTATTCCTTGAAGCCAATGCTATTATTCCGGTTGTCAAAGGTATAAAGGCAGACCCGGAAATGGTATTGCCCCTTCAAAATGATTTTACAAAAGTTTTAACAAGTGCTAAGGAATTTGGAGGAGATATAACGGATGTTGATCCTATAGCATCAATGCTAAATAAACTAAGAAGTGTGTGTTCGGCACTTGTTAATGAACAGCTTACACCTGAACAGGCTGCAAAGGAAATGGATAGAGAAATAGAAAAGAATAAGTAGTTTGTCTTGTTTGATTATGTAAAGTTTATTATAATCTAGTAACCGCCCGTTTTACGGGCAGTTACTAGATTATATAAGTAAGGAGCAGAGAATATGTTCAAATTTAAAGACAACAAAATTACTATTATTTTATATCTTGTACCAGCCCTGATTCTTTATTTAGGATTGGAAATATTTCCATTGCTTTCAGCTGTAATATTGTCACTTTTTGACTGGAAAGGCATTGGCGGGACACAGTTTCTTTTTTGTGGTTTTGAAAACTATAAAAGAATGTTTATTGACCCAGTATTTTGGCTATCGGTAAAAAATTTAGTTCATTTTTTAGTAGTAAGTATTATTACACAATTGCCAATTGCTCTTTTACTTGCATATATTATTAGTATTGGATTAAAAGGCAGCAGGTTTTTTAAACTTACATTTTTTCTTCCTGCAATACTGTCTATTACTGCTGTTTCATTAATGTGGAAAATGATACTGTCAACGAATTTTGGTTTTGTAAATTCATTTCTTGAAGTAATTGGACTAAAATGTCTTACAAGATCGTGGCTTACTGATCCGGATATTTCTTTTACAGTGATAGCATTAATCAACTCTTGGCTTCAGACAGGATTTATGTTTGTCATTCTTCTTGCAGGAATAATATCTATTCCCGCCGAGATATATGAAGCATCGGAAATTGATGGTGCAAATACTTTTCATAAAATATTCAAAATTTTAATTCCTATGATTTGGAATATTATAGGTGTATGTACGGTTTTGATAATTACTAACACAATGAAAACGTTTGATTTACCATATGTTTTGACAGGTGGTTCCTTTGGCCCTGGAGATGTAAACCAGGTTCCGGCAGGATATATGTATATAAATTCATTTATTGGAGATAAATTTGGCATAGGAAGCGCTGTGGCTGTATTTATTATGATTACCAGTGCAGTAATCTCGTTTTTTGCCTATTTAAATATATTTAGAAGCAAGGAAATTGTAAGATAAAAAATATTTTTTAAAATATCTAAAAGTATACCTTAAAAGAAAGGTTGCGGTATTTTGATAAAAGAAAAAAAACCAAAAGATCTAACATTTATTATATTTTATATTATATTATTAATATGGACTATACTAACAATATATCCTCTTATTTTTACCATTATATCTTCTTTGAAGTCTGAAAGAGATATGTTCTCAAATATGCTGGGGTTGCCGGAAAATATTATAATTAATAATTATATAGATCTATTTACAAAAATAAAAATCCAGATAAATATATTTAACAGTTTGTTCATTACAAGTTCATGTGTAGTAGTACAAATGTTAATAGCAACTATGGCAGCTTTTGTTCTTGTGTATAGCAGCATTAAATTTAAAAACAGTATATTTCTTTTTTTCATTTTAGGTATACTTATACCTATACAGTCCATGTTAATTCCTTTAGCTGTAATTGCTAAACTGGTAAATGGCTATAATAGCTATTTATTTATCATTAGTTTATATATCACTTTGGGTTTATCATATGTTATATTTGTTCTTACAGGTTTTATAAGAGGAATACCGTTAGAACTTATAGAATCTGCTTTAATAGATGGCAGTTCAATGAACAAAACATTTTGGACAATAGTTTTACCGTTAACTAAACCGGCTGTAGCAACAATGGGACTTTTGTCTTTTATAGGAGCGTGGAATGACCTTATTCTGGCGCTTATATTTATCAAAAAGTCATCAATGAAAACTATTTCTTTAGCACTTGCAATGTTTGCAGGAGACAGGTTTTCCAATTTCCCAGGGATGTGTGCGGCAGTAATTGTTGGCATATTACCCACATTACTTATATACTTCTTCTTTCAGGAGAATATAATAAAAGGTATGACAGCCGGGGCAATCAAAGGCTAATCTCTTTTTTAAAGAAATCCAAAAGCAATCGTCTTATGCTTTTTCAGTGAAGTATCTGAGAAGAAGAAAAAATAGCTTTAAATATTTTACAGCTATAACAAAGGGTGGAGGCTAATGGTTAAGTGAAAATATTTAAAGTGCTTAAGAAAGGAGGGGGTGTACTTTTAAGGAGATTTGAAAGGTATACTTAATTAAAAAGGAGAGGGTTGTATGTTAAAAAAGATTTGTATTTATCTGGTTTCAGCTATCATCATTGCTAATATCTTATTCATGAGTAATTCCACATTAGAATCAAATGCGATTGGAGGAATTGTCTTTGATATTGATACTGCTTTGCAGCAAGGAACGAATAATGTATTTCGCTTAGTTGATAATACAAGAGGAGTAGGTTCTGCAAGAAGAGACGATAATTGGAGAGATACAGATTTTGGTTCCACTCCTTCAAACTGGGCTGTTACAAGGTATGAAGGTACGATTAAGCAATGTATGACAGCATTTGGTCTTGTTCCGTGCAGATTGAATACTACAATAGGTTATGCAGAAGATCAATCAGGCAATGTTACATTTGTCCCATTTGGAGGATATTCAGCTTCATCAAATTATAGTCCACAATACTCACCAGCTAAAGCATTTGATGGAAATAGCAGTACTTATTTCAAATTATGGCACTTATGGATTTAATACTGCCCAGCCAAGCGATTATACAAAATGGAGGAATTATTGTAAGGCATTAGCACAATACCTGGTGGATAACTATGGATCTAATACTGTAAAGACATGGGGGTTCATGTTTGGAATTGAAGGAGACTGGCAGTTTGATGCTGTACCACCGCTGACTACACAAGATAATTGTCACGAGTTTTTGAAAACATTTGATTATTTCCAGGCAGGCGTTTCAGATGTTCTTGGGCAGGAGACATACTTGTCAATAAGATATTTTTTAACTGAAACATTCCCTATATTAGATAAATTGTTAATATTAACTGTTATTGTTTCAGAAGGAGAGCTTTTTATAGTCTCTGTCATAGTTGGTAACCAATATTTTATATGTGTTTGATGCATCATCTGTAGCTACAGCCATTGCTTCAATGATATTGTTAGTGTCAACTGGTGTTCCTGATTTATCTATAGGTAGAATCCTTAACCCATCCATATCTCTTTGTAATTAAGAGAAGTATTGTAAAAAAATATTCCTCCCTTATACTGACAAAGTGGTTTGCTTTTCAGGGATAAGGGAGGAATGTAAATTAAATTACAAATAAAAAATCGCACCCTTTGTAACATTACAGATTTATTCAATTGTGCTATAGTTTAAAATATGTTATACTTCTAATGAGGGTGAGCTTATGTTTAGAGTTGATAGGATCATGAGAAGGACTTTATTTTTCAGGGTTTCAGTCAAGTGGATGGGTGTTTTGACTGCAGTATGCATGATGGTACTGTCCGCGTGCGATAACACGCCGGGCAATATAACGGAAACCTTTGAGGGAGATATATCAACAACCAATTCTTCGCGTGAGACTTCGTCGAGTACGCAAGTCAAAACTTACTCAGAAAACAACCCTGAAACAGGACCATCGGATAAAGTCGCTTCTTCAGAAAAATCACAGTATAAAGCCGAGTCGTTTCAGGACATTCCGAGAATTCCCGAAACAACAAAGCCCTATGCGTATTTTATCAATACGGTTGACAATGAGGAAATCATCCCAAACATCGCAACCCGTCAAATCCTTTGGGGGTATGCGCTGGAAGCAATGAGTGCGTCCCAGTTGTGGCTGCTGCGCAATGAAATCTATGCGCGCCATGGCTATGTGTTCCAATCCAAGGTACTGAACGATTATTTTTCGTGTAAATCCTGGTATAAACCGGATCCGTCAATTAAGGAGATTACACTGAGCGAAACGGAACAGGCAAACATTAATCTCCTGAAAAATTATGAAGACCGCAAGCCCTTCGCATTGAACGGTGGCAATATTATATCCTGGGACATTGACGGCGATGGGGAAAAAGATCTGATCCAGTTTGATGCTCACGGTTATGACGAATACACCCTGCATGTCAACCATCAATCCATTGCAGCAGTGGGAGAAAACCTGATGGGATACTGTTCCGTCATTGATCTGGATACCTCTGATTCACAGTGCGAAATTCTGATACGGAGCTTGGGTCCCAGCAGCGATGATTCCTTTCAGCTGTATCGCTATCAAGATGGCCGCATACAGGCCATCGGCCAAGTGGACGGCTTCCTGACAGATGTTCCTGGCAACGGATATTGCAGTATACGTATCAGAGCTTCCGTTCTTCAGACCTGGTTCCTGCTGGATCTGTATCGTCTGAATGGGGAAGGGATGCTGTCTGATGTGGAACAGGATGTATACCCTGTGTTGGCTGAAATCAAGGTGATTAATGGAACGGCCATTTTGGAAGAGACACCCTGTGATTTTTCAAACCAGAATGAGGATGTCTTCTATTCATATGCTTATAATGTAACGACCATGCTGAAGGATCTGCCGGTGGTCAATGAGCCAATGGATTCTCAACCAACAGGCATATTGAAGCACGGTGAGCGGATTGTGTTTCTAGGAAGCGATAACAGGAAATGGGTGAAGATTCAGGGAGAAAGCGGCGTAATCGGGTGGTTCCAATTGAATCATTTTAACGATATTGTTCTTGACGGTAAAGACTATCCGGCGGATGAGTTCTTTTCAAATCTTTGCTATGCGGATTGACAAGACAAAGCATTCTTATTGATAACCTCGACTATTACATTATCATTATATTTACCCGTGTCAACTCAAAAAAATATGTGTGAATATGAGGAAATTCAAAAAAATTGACATGTAGGTTGATTTTGTTATATAATTAAATGAATTAACAATATGTAATAGTGAGGATGTTATTATGGAATATATTGAGAAGCTTCCTGTTAACAGGCCAAGATTGAAGGCGGTGGTTTTTGATTTTGACGGTACCATTTCAACGCTTCGTTATGGCTGGGAGGATATTATGGGACCTCTCATGGTGGAAATGATAAGCGGCTCCAATCTTCCGGATGAGAGGATTGTGACAGAAGTAAACAAATACATTGAGAGTTCGACCGGAATACAGACTATTTATCAAATGCAGTGGCTTGCTGAAATGGTCGGAAAATTCGGAAAAAACCCAAAAGCTGCAGATGATCCCTGGTGGTATAAGGCGGAGTACAACAGAAGGCTTATGAAACTTGTGGAAAGACGGAAAAAGAAAAAACTTGATAAAGCCGAAATTCATGAATACGCCTTCATCAAGTTTTGCAACGGAACTGCACATCTTTTTAAAATCAAGAGGCATGACGAAATAAGTAATTCTGCCTGTGAAAGAGAGTATTTATAATATGAAAAAAGAAGCAAGGAATTCTGCCCATACAAAAAAGTATAACAGGAAATTAATATTGAGAATTATAAGGAAAAGTCCTGTATCCAGGGCTGAAATCGCCCGGATTACGGGATTGACGCGTGCTGCTGTTACTATAATAACAGAGGATTTGGTAAATGAAGGTTTGTTATTTGAAAAGGAAAGGGGTGAGGCCGATTATGGCAGGAAACCGGTAATCCTGGATATGAACCCGGAAAGTTTGTATGCTACGGGCATTAACCTTGCAAGAGACGGTTATTATGGGGGTATTGTCAATATTAAAGGTGAATTGATACATGAAGAAAAAATAAATATTCAGAAAAACAAAAAATCGCAATATGCACTTAATATATTAAAGGAAAGTATGAATAAAATATTGAAGAAATGCAATATACCATATGAAAAGGTTATTGGTATGGGGATAAGCTCACCGGGCCCTGTTAATATAAACAATGGTACAATACTTAATCCTCCAGGCTTTGATATGTGGCATAATATTAATATTGTTGAAGAGTTTAAAAACAAATTTACGTTTGATATTCATCTGGAAAACATATCAACTGCATTGACTCTTGCGGAAAAAAACTATGGAAAAGGTTCAATGTATAAAAGTTTTCTTTTTCTCGTTGTAGATAATGGAATAGGAGGCGGGATAATCTTACATGAGAGGATTTACAGAGGTGTCGGAGGGCATGGAAGTGAGATAGGCCATACCACGATAAACATGAACGGCAGGATATGCAGGTGCGGAAACAGGGGATGTCTTGAAATGTATGCATCTGTCCCGGCTATTTTAAAAGAATCCGTTTCAAGAAGAAAGGATTTGAAATCCTGGAATGACATAGTTGACGGAGCGGAAGCAGGAGATGTGTTATGCATTGGAACAATTGAAAAGGAAGCAGGCTATCTGTCCGCTGGAATAGTTAATGTTATGAATGTTCTTGAGCTTGAGGCTGTTATCCTGAATGGTTACATACGATACAGGCCGCGCATATTGCTTGATAAAATATATGAAAATATAAATAAGACTGCAATCAACAGGAATATCCGCAAAATACCGGTTCTTGAATCAGGTTTTTGTGACAAAACAGGTGTTTTGGCTGCTGCCTCAATTGCCCTGGAAAAATTCTTCAGCTAATAGGGATAATTATTGCACGGCCTTTATTATCTCAACAACAAATTCCACAGTTTTTATCATATCATTTATGTTTATATGTTCCTCAACATCGTGTACACCAGCCATTCCAACACTGAGGTCGATTGCCTTGATACCCCTGCCGTTTATGATATTGGTATCGCTGCCTCCTCCTGTAGACTGCAGTTTCAATTCAATGCCCGCATTGTTTGCGGCTTTCCTCAAAACAGATATTATTTCATCGTTTTCATCTATACTGTAGGCAGGATATTCGAGGTTTACATTGAACTCGATACTCCCACCGTATTTTGATGCAGCCTGTTCAAAGCATTCCCTCATGTGTTTTGTTTGAGCGTCAAGTTTCTTTTCGTCTCTGCTGCGGGCTTCAGCTTTAATCTCCAACCTGTCACACACTATGTTTGTGGCATTTCCTCCATTTATTTTCCCTATATTGGCAGTAGTTTCAAAATCAATTCTGCCCAATTTCATCCTGCTTATTGCATTGGAAGCAATCTCTATGGCGCTTATACCCTTTTCAGGTTCCAATCCCGCATGTGCTGATTTTCCTTTTATAACCACGTTTATACTGTTGTGTGAAGGAGCTCTGACAGCAGCTCCGCCGGCAGACCCTTCACCGTCCAGGACAAAGGCATAGGCAGCATTTATATTATCAATATTCAAATGTTTTGCGCCAATAAGCCCTATTTCTTCTGCGATTGTAAAAACGACAAAAATATCTCCATGTTCTGTTTTGTCCTCTCTCAATATGCGTACTGCCTCAAGTATACTTACTATGCCTGAGGCATCATCTCCTCCAAGTACAGTGCGACCATCTGATTTGATAATATCACCGTTTACAATGGGCTTTTTCCCCAGACCAGGCATCACTGTGTCCATATGTGCCATAAGAAGAATACCTGGAATATTTTTATTTCCTTTAATATGGCAGATCAAATTACCGGTGTTGCCTCCAGTTTCCTTTCCCGCATCGTCTTCATACACGTCATAGCCCATTACAGAAAGCTTTTTCTTGAGCAAATCCGCCATTGCCCTTTCATTTAAGCTTATGCTGTCAGTACGGACGAGTTCAAGAAACTCATTTGCAAGACTTTCTCTTTTTACCATCTCTATATTATACCTCCATTTATATTATTGCACACCGCGTATGATATTT
>CAZANH010000182.1:0-6378 GCA_964486515.1 uncultured Eubacteriales bacterium | reverse complement strand
ACGGTTTGATCACTGCCTGCCTATGTCTTTCCTGTAGTGCATATCCTTGAAGTGGATTTTTCGCACAATTTCATAAGCCTTTCCTAATGCGGCATCCAGTCCATTTTCAAGTGCCGTGACACCCAGGACACGTCCGCCTGCCGTGTAATACCTGTTGTCTTCTTTTCTTGTCCCTGAATGAAAGACAAAAACATCCTCTTCATTCCTCACTGTATCAAGACCTTTTATTTCATAACCCTTTTCATATTTGACAGGATATCCTCCCGAAGCAATTATAATACAAGCGCAAGACCTGTCACTCCACTTTATATCAACAGTATCAAGCCTTTCATCAATAACAGCTTCCATAATTTCCACAAGATCCGTCTCAAGCCTCGGCAATATAACCTGTGCCTCGGGATCTCCAAACCTTGAGTTATATTCAATGACCTTCGGCCCGTCATCGGTTATTATGAGGCCGAAATATAGTACACCCTTGAATTTTCTTTTTTCGTTATTCATAGCTTTAACAGTCGGCTTAAATATTCTTTCAATACAGAAACGCTCCGTTTCAGGTGTATAAATCCTGCTCGGTGAAAATGCACCCATTCCACCCGTATTTGGGCCTTCATCATTATCATACGCCCTCTTGTGGTCCTGGGAACTCACCATCGGTACAATCGTATTACCATCCGTAAAAGCAAGTACGGTTACTTCTCTCCCCATAAGAAACTCCTCAATCACTATCCTGTTACCGGCATTTCCGAATATCTTCCTTTCCATTATATCCGTAACTGCTTCCCGTGCCTCGGCAAAATTATTCACTATTTTCACACCCTTACCAAGCGCAAGCCCCTCCGCTTTTATAACCAACGGGTATTCCTGGTTTTTCAGGTATTTCAAAGCATCTTTGTTTTTTTCAAAAACCTCATATTCTGCCGTAGGAATACCGTATTTTTTCATAAGATTTTTTGAAAATACCTTGCTCGACTCTATTGCAGCAGCATCTTTAGAAGGGCCAAACGCCCTTATCCCCAAAGCTTCCATTGCATCAACCATTCCCGCGCCAAGCGGATCATCCGGTGCAACTACAACCAGGCCAATCCTGTTATTTTTCGCAAACTCCGTCATTCCCCCAATATCCATCGCATTAATCGGTACACATTCGGCAATATCTGAAATACCACCATTGCCAGGAGCACAATATATTTTCCCCGCCAGAGGGCTTTTTGAAAGTTTCCAAACTATTGCGTGCTCCCTGCCTCCGCCGCCAACCACTAATATATCCATAAACTCAATGCCTCCTAATTACTTTTCTTCCTTCTATTTTAAGGCTTCCTTCAGAAAACATCTTTATTGCCTCAGGTAGGATTTCCCACTCTGCCTCTTTCATCACTCTTCTCTGCAAACTTTCCGGTGTATCGTCATCTTTTACATATACCGCTCTTTGTAGTATTATGGGACCGGTATCATAATCGCCCTCAACAAAATGGACTGTTGCACCAGTTACCTTGACTCCGTACTCAAGCGCCTTTTGATGAGGTATTATCCCGTAATAGCCCTTGCCGCAGAATGATGGTATCAATGAAGGATGAATGTTTATTATTCTGTTTTTGTATTCCTCCATGAATCCTGTACCAATCCTGGACAAAAATCCTGCCATAACAACAAGCCCTATATCAAACCTTTTAAAATATGCTATGAGTTCAGCGTCATATTCATCAGGAGTTGAAAACATCTTTGGCGAAAGGGCGGTTGATTCAATACCGTGTATCCTAGCCCTTTTGAGTGCATAGGCGTCTTTTCTGCTTGAAACAACCGCGGCTATCATACAATCCCGGAGATAACCTTCTTCTATTTTGTCAAGTATGGCCTGCAGATTTGTTCCTCCTCCTGAAACAAGTACTCCAATTTTCAGCATATCTCCACTCCTGTCTCTCCTTCTGCCACTTCACCAATCAGATATGCCTGTTTATCCTTCCTGTTCAAGTAATTTACAATATCCTGTGTTAACCCGTTTTCAACTGCTATAACCATCCCAATTCCCATATTAAAAGTATTATACATTTCTTTTTCATCTACATTTCCGAGTTCCTGGACAATATCAAATATGTAATTTACTGGCCATGAACCCTTTTTTATTACTGCTTTTAAGTTTTGAGGAAGTATTCTTGGAATATTTTCAATAAAACCTCCACCTGTGATGTTTGCTACTCCTTTTATATCATATCTTTTACCAAGTTCAAGTATGGTCTTAACATATATCCTTGTAGGTTTCAAAAGTTCATCACCAAGAGTTGTCCCAATCTTTTCAATATGCTGTCCAAGTCTCTCTGGCTTTACATTTAAAAGTTTTCTTACCAGAGAATATCCGTTGCTGTGAAGCCCTGAAGATACAAGCCCAATAAGCTTATCCCCTGCTTTTATGTTACTTCCGTCAATAATTTTTGTTCTGTCGACAATTCCTACACAAAAGCCAGCCAAATCATATTCATCTTCAGGATAAAAACCTGGCATTTCAGCTGTTTCTCCTCCAATTAACGCACAACCGGCCAAGGCACAACCCTCAGAAACACCTTTTACAATATCTGCTACCTCTTGGGGACGGTTTTTCCCTACCGCTATATAATCAAGAAAAAATAACGGTTCCGCACCTGAACATACAACATCGTTTACACACATCGCAACACAATCCATCCCAACCGTATTATGCCTGTCCATTAAAAATGCTATCTTAAGCTTGGTACCAACACCATCAACTCCCGATACAAGGACAGGATCCTCCATTTCCTTAGCTTTCTTTAATGAGAAAAAACCTCCGAATCCTCCAATACCATTTAATACTTCCTGCCTTATTGTTTTTTCAACATGTTTTCTCATAAGCTTTACAGCCTCATAACCAGCTTCAACATTAACGCCTGCATCCTTATATGTTGCCATATATTACCTCCATTATATTTATATTTAAATTTATAATTTCTGCTTATCATAATTTCTGCTTAATTTTTTATTTAATTCTCTGTTTTTTGTATCAACTTTTATGGCTAATTTTACCCTGTAATCCTTAATTTTTTCCCTCAGTTCAATATTAGAACCTGACAGAATCTGAACTGCAAGAAGAGCCGCATTATCACCGCCATTCACCGCAACAGTTGCAACAGGTACACCTGATGGCATCTGCACTATTGACAAAAGTGAGTCAAGTCCGTCAAATACGGATGATTTTATAGGAACACCTATAACAGGAAGTATGGTGTATGCTGCAATAACCCCCGGCAGATGTGCAGCCTTTCCCGCTGCGGCTATTATTACACTGAAACCTTTGCTCTCCGCATCCTTTGCAAATTCTGTAACTTTTTCAGGTGTCCTGTGAGCAGAACAGACCATAACTTCCGTTTCAATACCAAAATCCTTTAAAAGCTTTATACATCCCTCAAGTACGGGAAAATCAGAATCGCTTCCCATAACAACCGCCACCTTGGGTTTATTTACAACACCCATTCCAACACCTCTCATTCTTAAAACTTATGCTTGCAAACATCTTCCAACGTTCTTATTATACATTTCTTTCAGTGTATTATCAACCAAATAATTCATTGGAGGTGTGAAATCTATTTCTTCAATTTGTATATAAGCGGGTACCTGAATAGACACTTTGTATTTAAATTTTGGTTGTTCAGTCAACATAATCACATTAATAATTTATTATTCATATAATATTGCATGGTAATATGAAGCTTTTGGGAGGTGATGCCGATGGTTTACAGAGAATTATTAGAGTATATGAAAAAAAGCCCAGGAAGTTTGCAGACCAAACAGCAAAAAAAAGCGGATTCCTATATCAAATACCGTGAATGGCTTGGCAGACAGAATAAAATGAATAAAGAGATAAAATAACTCCTTGCTTATATTGAAAGAAAGTCCTTGATGTTTACTTAAGGGCTTTCTTTATTTTTAATTTTGAACATATAAGGTATCATCTTTTTTTATAAGCTGTTTTCTATAATCCCTTGGTGATACTCCACTGTGTTTCTTAAACCTTGCAGATAAATGGTATTCATTAGCAAAACCTGTACAATCAGCTATTTCATGAAGTGTCATATTAAAGTTACTTAACATATCCTTTGCTTTCATGATTTTCAAATTCATAATATACTCATGCGTGCTAATCCCTTTATTTTTCCTTATTACCCTGTTCAGCTGCTTTTCACTTAAAAAAAATTGCCTTGCCAGCTCCGAACACAAAATATTCCTTGCAAGATTATCATTAATATATTCTTCGATAAGTTTCATCCTGTGGCTTTCAATATTCCTCATCGGTATTCGATACTCCGCCTTCATTGAATCCGTAATATTTCTTGCGGCAAAAATTATCAACTGCAATATCTGGTTTTTTATCTGCATGAAATACCCGGGGTTTTTATCCGCTGCCTCATCAAAAATGTTATCAAATATACCTTCCATATTATAGTTGTCCTTCACAACCTTAAAGGAATTATTTTTTAATATATCCAGTAGAAAACCACCCTCGGTTGTATTCTCAACAGGATATCTGCCTTTTGCTTTATTAATGCTGCATTTCAAGGCATATTCAAGCATCGGTTCCTTTCTGTCGGCAATCTGTCTGTGAACTACATATGGCGCACAGACATAAAAACTTTTTTTACTAAGCCTGTAGGAAGTATTTTCAAGTTCAACAATGCCATTTCCCCGTTTAATATAGTGAAATTCAAAGCTTGAATGCATATGGCTGTCATATCCGAAACCTATTTTAAAATCCTCAATATTGATGAAATCGACCACTATTTCAAGTTCATCGGTACTTATCCTGATATCCATATCATTAAGTGTCTGTACAGCCTTCTCAAAGTATTGTTTCTGCTCATCAACAGGCTCCTGGCTCCCTTTCCCTGCAACAGTCAACTCGTTTATTAAGTCTTTCATATAAACATCCCTCATTTATAAATATTAATAATATCCTGCAATTTACATAAGTATGTCTGATTCATATATGTTTTTGTCCTTACTGAATATTCCTTTATAAACCGCACTGCCTATACTTATAGTATAACATGAATACAGATAAATTTAAATGACAAAAGTTATTGGGGGTAAATCATATATGGATATAATCAGTCTTTGCGGAGAATGGAAACTGAAAGGCGAAAAATTTTTGGATTTAAAAGCTACGATACCGGGTTGTGTCCACACTGACCTGCTTGATTCCGGTAAAATCCCCGATCCTTATTTCAGGGATAATGAAAAACGACTTATGTGGATAGGTGAAACCAATTGGGAATACTCAAGGAACTTTGATATTGGCAAGTCCGTCCTGGATAATGAACATATTGTACTGAGATGTGAAGGCCTGGATACTTTTGCTGTTATAAAAATTAACGGCAATATGGTCGCAAGAACGGACAACATGTTCAGGATATGGGAATTTGATATAAAAGATAAACTGAAAATCGGCACCAATGAAATTTCGATACTGTTTGAATCAACATTTCCCTATTCAAAAGCAAAAAACAATGAACGCTGGTTATGGCAGACAGGAATTGGCCATCACAGGCTCGAAGGCGGTAACAGGGTAAGAAAGATGCAGTGTAATTATGGTTGGGACTGGGGCCCAATGTGCGTAACCTGCGGTATATGGAAAAACATAGAAATACAATACTATGATAATGCAAGGATTTCCAATGTATATGTAAAACAGAAACATTTGAATGACTCTGTTGACCTTGAATTTAATCTTACCCTTGACAAAAAACCTGTGAAAGATATTCCAGGAAGAATTATATTGAAATACGATGGTAAAAAGGTATCAGACATTGCTTTTACAGCAACCGAAAAAAACAGTATTTTAAAAACAAGATTGGATAATCCCATGTTGTGGTGGCCAAACAATCTCGGCAAGCAGAACCTATATGATGTTTATCTTGAGATAAACGACGGTATCGTCACTATTGATTCCCGACAGTTTAAAATCGGTATAAGAAAACTTGAACTTGACAGACACCCCGATAAATGGGGAGAATCATTCCAATTCAAAGTTAACGGAATTCCTTTTTTTGCCAAGGGTGCAAACTGGATTCCCGCAGATACATTTGTTACAAGGATAACCCCCGATTTTTATGAACAATTAATAGGCGATGCTGCAAATGCAAATATGAACTTTATAAGGGTATGGGGAGGCGGAATATATGAACAGGACATATTTTATGAAATGTGTGACAAATATGGCATTTGTGTATGGCAGGATTTCATGTTTGCCTGTGCTGCATATCCCGCATATGACAGTGATTTTATGGAAAATGTGAAACATGAGGCCATTGATAACGTAATAAGGCTCAGGAACCACCCCTGCATGGCTTTATGGTGCGGGAACAATGAACTTGA
>CAZANH010000181.1:0-2078 GCA_964486515.1 uncultured Eubacteriales bacterium | reverse complement strand
AATGCTTATGAAGTTTACAGGATACTAAGGGGAAAAGATCCGGCCCGCTGTCCAAAGTGCAATATAGGCATTATGGTGAGATATACCCTTGAGGCAGCTTCAGGTTAAAATAAAAACAACAGTGTTCTTTGAATGAAAAAACCAAAACCACTGGTCATGACTAAAATGAAACAGGGAAACTATGCTCAAAAACTCAATAAAAAGCGTTGTAATTTGTTTATGAAGCCTTTGATGCGAAACAAAATACATCTTTTTATAGCTGGCAGAACAATAAAAACTGATAAAAGACACATAGAACTGAAAGTAATCGCAGTTGCTCCAGATCCGGCGGCACCGTCCAACTATATTTTATCCATCATTTTTATTTAGAATAATCATATATTTGTTATGAATTTAGATTTCAGCACATTGTTATATCTTTAAATGAACGATGGATAAAATACTATTACGTTGAACGAAACCGCCTTTGGCGGTAACCCTTCTGCCACTTTTCCCGTTTCTCTGTTTACACTAAAATTTAATTACAATGAAAAAAAACTTTACGTGAGCGTATGACAGAGGAGTTGCGCATTCGCAACTACAGTGAACGTACCATTCAAAGTTACATCACTTCCATTTCTCAGCTTTCTGTTTTCTATAAAACTACTCCGGATAAAATTTCCAGGGATCAGGTTAAGGACTATGCCTATCATTTGATTTATTCAAAGGATGCATGCAATTCAAGGATCAACCAGTTAATAAGTGCCTGGAAGATTTTCCAGATTGATGTACTGGGTAATTCGTGGGAGGAATTTGGATTAAAACGTCCCCGCCGTGAGAAAAAAATTCCGGTGGTTTTATCCCGGGGTGAAGCTTTGTCTTTGATCGGGTCTCTGCCAAACATTAAGCACCGAATGATATTAACTGTTACCTATGTCACGGGGATGCGCAGGGCAGAGGTATTAAACCTGAAGCTTAAGGATATTGATTCATCAAGAGGAGTTGTACGTATTATCAATGGCAAGGGCAATAAATCGAGGGAGGTTCCTGTACCCAAAGTATTGATCGGGCAACTGCGGGATTATTATAAGTATTACCGACCTGTGACATATCTTTTTGAGGGTATTCGCGGTAAACCTTACTCTGCCTCGAGTATGGACAAAGTCATAAAAAGGGCAGCAAGTAAGGCAGGGATAAAAAAAGAGGTTTCTCCTCATATTTTAAGGCACTCTTTTGCGACCCACATGCTTGATAAGGGAATAAACCTTAAACGTCTTCAAATGATACTTGGTCATAGCGCTTTAAGGACAACATCCATTTATCTTCATCTTTCAGATCCCAATCCGGGTGATTTGCCCGATTTGCTTATACCCAAAGAGTAGTGTGCCATGGATAAGGTTTTCAATAAAAGACAAACAGCAGAAGTTGCTGATGTTTTTCTATCCTGTTCAGAAGATTTTCTGCATGACAATCATATCTGCCACCAGCAGCAAAAAGCTTTCAACGACATTATTTGCTGCCGTACCTCTCAACTGGGCGGACATATAAGCACATGCAGTCATTGCGGGTATAAACAGCAGGCATATAATTCATGCCATAACCGTCATTGTCCCAAATGCCAGTTTCTGAAGCAGGAACAATGGGTAGACAAGCTTAAAGGAAGGCTTATTCCCGGCAGGTATTTTCACATTGTTTTTTCTGTCCCACACTTGTTGAACCAGCTGTTTTACATCAACCAGAAGCTGTGCTACAAATTGATGTTCGAAGCCTCCTCCCTGGCTCTTCAAAGAGCGGGAAGGAATCCCCGGTTTTTAGGTGCAGATACAGGGGCTGTAGCAGTTTTGCACACCTGGGGACAAACGCTGTCTTATCATCCTCACATTCACATGCTGGTACCGGCAGGCGGCTTGTCAGAGGATGGCATGGAATGGACTGAGTCACCCAAAAAGTTTTTTGTGCCCGTTAAAGCGCTATCTGCCATGTTCAGGGGAATACTCATCCGGCTAATAAGAGAACAGTTGGATAAAAACGCAATTAGATTGCCTGATGAATTTCCTGATTTTACGGCATTGAAAAAGAGGCTCTATGAAAAAAACTGG
>CAZANH010000180.1:0-10544 GCA_964486515.1 uncultured Eubacteriales bacterium | reverse complement strand
TCCTCCCTTCAAAATCGGGTATTATTATTCCATCATTCCTATAACAACGAAAATAATTACATGTAATACCTTTTAATTTGATTATATCAGCAAATTTTGATAAAATATTTATACAATATAAAGTTGGTTTTGCACGAAATAAAGAATCTTGCAAGGGAGGAACATGTTTGAAAAATATTAGTATGTCCTTCAACGATATTACGCCAAATCTCAGGCATATCAATCTTTTGCAGTGTACTGCGGATTTTTGCGAAGGTCCAAGAATGATTTACGACCATCAGATAGTCTATGTACATAAAGGCAGAGGATTTTTAGAAATAGATGGCCAACGTTATGATGCACTACCGGGAGATTTGTTTTTTTACGGGCCCAAAACACTGCATAAAATGGTATCAGACCCGCATGTTCCTTATCTCTTGACAGGTTTTCACTTTGACTTTACACAAAACCACAGTTCCATCCCCTACCCAATTGGCACATTCTCTCCTGCATATTTCAAAGAGGATCTTTTAACCGAATGCGTGAGCTTTACGGATTTTTCCGGTTTTCCTCCCCATATCAGCATCACAAATGACCCAACTCTGGTGGAACTTCTCTTTACCATGCTCCGTGAATTCAACAGCCACAAACTTTTTCACACCCCTTTGATTAACGGCTTGTTTGCGGCATGGCTTTCCCGGGTTGCCAGACATATTTCCTTAAAGGAAAAAAACATGGATATCAAGGATGAAATCATTGGAAGGGTTATCAAGTTCATTCAGGATAATTATAATAAACAACTTCCCAACGAATCCATTGGGGCAAGGTTCAATTTTCACCCCAATTATTTAAATCAGTTAATCCTTGCTCATACCGGTTTTACACTTCGGCAGTATATCATTAATTTGAGGATAAAAAAAGCTATGGATATGCTTGTCAATTCACAAATGTCCACAGCAGAAGTCTGTTTTGAAATTGGCTATGACAATATTCACTATTTTACCAGGCTGTTCAAAAAGAAGACAGGGTTTACTCCGGGAAGCATCAAATCATATCGGTAACTCCTTGATTCGTTGAATCACCCTTTAATTATTTGCATATTCAGCCACAGGCAAACTGTTTGACCATTTGCCGCACCTGTCTCCCCATCTTGCCAGAGGTTTTTCGTTTGCACTTATTTCAACGATTTCACACATGTTTGAACATCCGTCGCATATGAAACTTTTGGTATTGTATTTGTTTCTTGTTATATTAAATCCGTAAAACCCGGAAATTGTATTGTGCGTTTCAATATACTGCCTTGAAATCAGCGCAGCTCCATAAGCTCCCATCACATCATGATATGGAGGTATAATTACCTTTTTACCAAGTGCTTTTTCAAAAGCTGCTGCTATGCCTACATTCGCAGCAACACCGCCTTGAAATACTATGGGCGATTTCAGTTCCTTACCCTTTGCAATATTATTCAAATAATTTCTCACCAGCGCCTCACACAAACCATTGACAATATCCGGAATGCTGTGTCCCATCTGCTGTTTGTGTATCATATCCGATTCGGCAAATACCGCGCATCTGCCTGCAATTCTCACTGCGGTTTTTGATTGAAGGGCAAGTTCTCCAAATTTTTCAATAGGAATATTGAGCCTGGATGCCTGCCTGTCCAGAAACGAACCTGTTCCTGCTGCACATACGGTGTTCATTGCAAAATCATGGACAATACCGTTCCTTAATATTATTATTTTGGAATCCTGTCCGCCTATTTCTAATACCGTATTTACACCCGGGACAATTTTTAATGCAGCATATGCATGCGCGGTTATTTCATTTTTAACGATATCGGCACCTGTAATGATTGCCGCAAGCTGCCTTCCGCTCCCTGTAGTCCCCACTCCGGCTATTCCCGCATTATCCCCAAGTTTGTCCCTCATAATTTCAAGGCCTTCCTTAAGTGTTTCCACAGGCCTGCCTGCCGTCTTCAAGTATAGTTTTTCAATTATACTGTCGTTTTCACCTGTAATAACAAAATTAGTACTTACAGAGCCTACGTCAATACCCATAAAGTACTGAAATTTTCTTTTCACTTAACTTCTCCCTTCTTCTTGCCAGAAGCTCCAGAAATGCTTCAATCCTCGTCATGTATCCCGTATCCGATGTCATTTCATCTATTATCAAGGTAAGCACAGGTATATCATTTTCATAGGAAACTGAAGGCAGTATTGCCTGTGCAACAATTTCAGGCATGCATGTAAGTGGATAAATCTGTATTACTCCATCGTATCCATTTTTTGCATATATTACCGTATTACCTGCCGTTTCCTGCGCATGCCCACCTATCATTGTTTCAAGATAAGGCTTTGCAGCTTCTGCATATCTCAAATCCCTTGGCAGCCCAAGCCCTTTTTTTATCATATGTTCAATAATCCATCCGCTTATATTTATAATTCTATCAACCTTCACTCCCATCCTTCCAAGTTTTTCCTGAATATTAAAATTAATATAAGGGTCGATGATTGTATATATCTCTCCGACAATACCTATTTTCAACGGATGCCTATTAATATTTTCTTTTATTTGGGAAATATCATGTTTAAATTTTTTTATAAGATTTATAATTGCTTTTGAACCCCTGGCTTTATAAACATCCTCCATGAACTCATTATATAATTTATCCGTACTCCCCTTTTTTGCTTCTACCGGCCTTTTATTGAAACCAAGTTTTTCAAGTTCATCAACAAGTATTGATACTCTTACCGAATTCAGAAGCGAATGCATGACCTTAAAAAGTCCTGCTCCCTTGGTTACAGCCGCATATCTCCTGTAAAATTCCTTAATATTCCCATAAGGTGTTTCAAGTGTTATTATTTTCATCTTATAACCTGCATCATTCAATATTTCCCTCAACATCTCACAGTAATATCCAAACCTGCATGGCCCCTTGCCTCCTGCCATCAATACCGTATCAGCACCAAGACCGTAAGCCTGAATAAGATTTCCAACATTCATTTTAAGAGGCAGGCATGCGCTCTCAGGTGTATACCTTGCTCCAAGTTCAAGCGCCTTGTTGTTGTTATACGGTGGTATACGGTATTCAACACCGAGATCGTCCAATAATGCTTTTGCAGTTATATGCATATTCCCCATATGAGGGAATGTAATTACCATAATTGTACCGTCCCTCTTTCCTGTTTATTTGTACTGTTCAATGAGCTCAACCTATTTGTCCTTTTCAACCTTATCATGTCTACAAACGCTTCAATACGCGTATCAATACCCGCTTCACCCGAATGTTCGTCAAGTGTAATCACTGTAAAAGGTATTTGTGAACAATGCCTGACTCTTTTTTCCGCAAGATAGCAGATAAACGAATCAATGCCGCAGCCAAAACTCATAACATACAAAATTCCTTCAATGTCCTTTCTGCCGGTTAAATGGATAACACTTCCCATTGCTTTCCTTCCATAATTCCAGTACATTTTTTTCGGTAAAATTTTTATACTTTCATTTATTATTTCTTCGGGTATCATTTCAATGGTTATTATTCTTATTCCTTTTAATTCAAGTTTGGCTATCAGCCCCATATTCAAAAAGCTGTCATATACGGTATATACATGTCCTATTACAGCAATATTGATAATTTCGTCTGAGTATTTGTTTTGAGAGTTGGGATTATAACGAATATTCTTTGAAATGCTTTTTAATTTACTTTTTCTATATTGATGATAGGTTTGCACAGCAATATTAAAGGCTTTTCTTATTTTACCTTTGTCTTTGCAAAAATACTTCCCTGTCTGGAATGCAGCATCAATTGCTTTTGTTTTTGTCCTTATCAGGTTCACTTCCACATCAATAATTTCCGGAAGCCCTTTTATTGAATGTTTTAACATATCAGGCAGTCCACCGAATTTCGGGCAAATGTATTCATTTTTGGATATACTCGTATACCTGGGTACAAATATCAAGTCAACCCTGTCCTTTAAATACATTACGTGGCCGAAAAATACCTTGACAGGAAGGCAGGCTTCTTCTACACATGCCTTTATTCCCATGTCAAGTATTTTTCTGTTGGTTGTGCCGGATAATATCATTTCAACTCCAAGTTCCTTGAAAAATGCCTGCCACAGAGGAAAATATTTAAAATAAAACAGTCCGCAAGGTATACCTACCTTCATTGTCATTAATAAACACCTCTAAAATATTATTGTGCATAGTTAAAATTTATATACATTTTTTTCTTTTTAATAATATTGAACAATATTACATACCACAGCCTCCGGCCGCAACCAAAATGCCTACGGCTGCGAGAAGTCAGGAGTCAGAATTCAGAATACGGAAATCAAGAATACAAAACACTCGTAATAAGCTCGATTACTGACTTTCAGGCATACTTGCAACAAAAAACAGAAGGCTCATTTTCAGCCTTCTGTTTTTTGTTTTTGTCTTTGTTTATTATTTAATCTGCTGGTTCTTCCTATGCCTTATTGGAACAACCCAATACATCCACAATCTTACGTTTTACAAGTCTCTTGATATTATCTCTGCCTGGCCCTAAATACTTTCTTGGGTCAAAATTTCCCGGATTTTTTGCAAATTGCTCCCTTATACCTGCTGTCATTGCAAGGCGCAAATCCGAATCAATATTTATCTTGCATACTGCCATGCCTGCTGCCTTTCTCAACATATCTTCAGGAACACCCTTAGCTCCTGGCATATCCCCACCGTACTTATTGATGGTTTCCACAAACTCAGGAATTACTGATGAAGACCCATGGAGTACTATAGGAAATCCGGGTAATCTTTTTTGTACCTCTTCAAGTATGTCAAAACGAAGCCTCGGCTCCCCCTTGAACTTATATGCTCCATGGCTTGTACCAATCGCTATCGCCAGTGAATCAACACCCGTATTGTTTACAAATTCCTCTACCTGATCGGGATCGGTAAAGGCTGAATCCTTATCTGATACATTAATATCGTCCTCGATCCCTGCAAGCTTTCCAAGCTCACCTTCTACAACTACACCTTTGGAATGTGCATATTCCACTACCTGTTTTGTAACACGCATATTTTCTTCAAAAGGCCGCATGGAACCGTCTATCATTACTGAAGTAAAACCTCCGTCCACACATTGCTTACAGATTTCAAAGTCTTCCCCATGGTCAAGGTGTACACAAATCGGAAGATTTGTTTCTTCAAGTGCTGCCTCAATCAGTTTCATAAGGTATGTATGATTCGCATACTTTCTGGCACCCTTCGATACCTGCAATATCAGAGGAGCGTTTTCTTCCTTTGCCGCTTCTGTTATACCCTGTATAATCTCCATATTATTTACATTGAAGGCTCCAATCGCATATCCGCCTTCATAAGCTTTCCTGAACATTTCTGTTGATGTTACTAATGGCATATCTTTCAACTCCTTTATATAATTATTCATTTATTTTTTTATCACTTACGAATAAGCTTATATCAATTGTATCAGATTTTAATTTAAAATCAAGGAAAATGAAAAATATTTGTGAAAATTTTACCGATATTAGTTAGTATTCACAGCCCCCTCTTAGCTCGAAGAATATTTTCCTGAAATGAACGCTACAAGTTCAAGTGTCTGTAAGTTCAGCCTTACATGTCAAATCAAACTCCTTGAATGCTTAAAAATATAACAGGAATGCATTCAACTCAAACAATGATTTGATCTTATATTTGCTTCACAAACAGCCTCTAAGAACCTTACGCTATGTATTTCACAAAAATATTTCTTCAAGTAGATGAAAAGGGCTGTGAATGGTAACCCGATATCATGTGACTGTTCAAGTACCCCACAGATTTATATTGTTCAATTTCTTTGCCGGTTTGACAAACAATTATTTTATAATTATAATATAATCATATTAAAACTATTATAATAGTATTAAAGGTGGTATTTATATGCCGAATGTAACCATAAGAGACATTCCTGAGGATGTCCTCAATAAAATAAAGATTCTTTCCAAAACAAAGCGGAGAAGTATGAATAATGAGATGCTGCTGATTATTGAAAATGGTCTGAAGCATTATACATGTGGCAATGCAAGTACGAATGGCAACACAGTATCAAAAGATGTTCAATTGTCGATATGGTCGAATCTTTCAGGCAAGTGGGAGGATACCAGAGAAACAGATAAAATAATAGAAGATATATACGAAAACAGAACAAAAGGAAGAGATATAGAATTATGATACTGTTCGATACCGATACATGTATAGGCATTTTACGGGGATATGAATCCATATTATCCAGAAGACGAATCACAAATGATGAAATCGCAATTTCTTTTATGACTGTAGCCGAGCTCTATTACGGTGCAGAGAAATCAACTAATCCGGGTAAAAACTATCATCTTATCGAGCAATTTCTTCTATCAGTAACAGTTATCAATACGGATATGACAATCCTGAAAGAATTCGGGAAACTTAAAGCTTCCCTTGAAAACCAGGGAATTCCGCTTGCTGATGCGGATTTACTAATCGCCGCAACATGCCTTACAAAATGTGACTTACTCGTAACAGGAAACATCAGGCATTATAATAGAATCAGCAATCTACAACTTGACAACTGGCTTCGCTGATATTTTAAAATAATGCATTCAGGTAAGCAATATCCGGGATAATACCGCAATAATAAATATAATTTTTTATGTAACTGTTCAAGTACCTCCTTATATACCAATTGAAGAAATAACTTTCTGAAAAAACGCTGCGGTCATCAAGAGGCTGTATATTCAGCTTTACAAGTCAAATCAAACTCGCTGCATGCTTCAATTAATATAACTGGAAAACATTCATCTCAAACAGTGATTTGACCTTATATTTGCTTCAAAAACAGCCTCTACGAGCCCTTCGCTATCTATTTCAGAAATGTATTTCTTCAATATGAATCTGTGGAGTACTTGAACAGTCACCCCCGTATAAAAAAATGGAATACTCAATTTCATTACGAATTGAATTTCAATTGTGTTTATGATATATTTTAACTTAAGCATTGCAGGAGGACTCAAACGTTTTTGACTTTATGTTATGAGATAGATAAACAGCAATGCATTGTATTAATATAATTTAATACAATAAAAAACAATAAAATTTATTTTTACAGGAGGTAAGTTCATGGGTAAACTTAAAGGAAATTGCATATTCGGCCAATCAGGCGGACCTACATCCGTTATAAACTCAAGTGCTTCCGGTGTCATACAGGAAGCGCTTAAACAGGATGACATCTTAAAGGTATTTGGTGCTGCACACGGTATAAAAGGGGTATTGAATGAAAATCTCTACAATATGAGCAAGGAAGATTTGTATGAGCTTGAACTTCTTAAAACAACTCCTTCTTCAGCATTGGGTTCTGTCCGTTATAAACTTGTGGATTCGGATGAGGATGATACTGATTATAAAAAAATACTTGAGGTATTTAAAAAGTACAATATACGGTATTTTTTTTATAACGGCGGAAACGATTCAATGGATACCTGCAATAAAATCAGCAAATTTATGCAGAAATCAGGTTATGAGTGCAGGGTAATGGGGATTCCAAAAACTATTGACAATGATCTTTGGGGAACGGATCACTGCCCTGGTTATGGAAGTGCAGCCAAATACATAGCAACTTCCACAATGGAAATTTATCATGATGCAAAAGTTTATGACAGGGGAATGATAACCGTTCTTGAGATAATGGGGAGAAATGCAGGTTGGCTTGCTGCTTCAAGTGTACTCGCGGCATATAAAGGTTATGGCCCTGATTTTATATATCTACCTGAACTGAATTTTGATATGGATAAGTTCCTTGATGATGTCTCAAAAAAATACAAAAAAGAAGGGAAAGTAATAATAGCTGTTTCAGAAGGAATAAGGGATAAGGATGGAAGATATATTTCGGAATACGGAAGTGATCTCGCATATAATAAGGATGCTTTTGGCCATTCACAGCTCGGCGGTCTGGCCTCTGTACTTTCAAACATAATAAAAGAAAAAACCGGAGCAAAAGTAAGGGGTATAGAATTCAGCCTGCTGCAAAGATGTGCTGCACATCTGGGATCGCTTACAGACGTAAATGAAGCTTTTCTTGCTGGCCAGGCAGCTGTCAAATATGCCTGTGAAGGCATTACAGACAAAATGGTTGCTTTCGAAAGACAACAAGGCTCTCCTTACAAATGCAATATTAAGCTTATAAATCTCTCGGAGGTTGCAAACAAGGAAAAAAAGGTACCAAGAGAATGGATAAACAAAGAAGGTAATTTTATAAACCAGAAATTTATTGATTATGCCCTTCCTCTGATACAGGGAGATTCAAGGCCACCTCTTGAAGATGGGCTCCCAAGGTTCGCCAATCTAAAAAAAGAACCAGCGATACCGGAAATATAAAATATTTAGGAAATAATACCGGAAGCAACTGTTCAGGGTTAAGTATATTAATTCCTGAATAGTTGCTTAAAAATAATATAAATTTGTATTGTTATATTATATTTCCAGATATATAATTAATGTACAAAACAAAATATGCAGAAGGTGATTTGTTTTTTATGAACAAGGATGTTTTGAAAATAATCCTTAAAATTATTATAGTAATTATAATTTTTACAAATTCTGCATTTGTATTTGCAGAACCCGATATTGATATCGATAATATTTCAAATGATGATACTTATTACAATTACTCATTGCCTCCTGCACCAAACATAGATGCCGTATCCGCAATTGTAATAGAATCGGAATTGGGCCAGGTTTTATATGAGAAACATCCTGATGACAAGCTTCATATATCGGCAGCTTGTAAAATAATGACAGCACTCCTTGCACTTGAAAAAGCGGAGCTCAATAAAAAAGTAACCATAAGTAAGGAAGTTACTGAAACAGAAGGCTCAGTATTGGAACTTGTTGCAGGAGAAAAATATTCATTGGAAAGCCTTGTTTACGCTATTATACTAA
Organism: uncultured Eubacteriales bacterium; assembly: GCA_964486515.1. GTDB lineage: Bacteria > Bacillota > Clostridia > Acetivibrionales > CAZANH01 > CAZANH01. The sequence goes on along the minus strand of CAZANH010000180.1, from coordinate 1,613 downwards.
ATAATTATAATGATGCTGCATTAGCACTTTCAGAACACGTATCAGGCGATATTGAAAATTTTGTTTCATTAATGAATGATATGGCTGTAAACCTTAAAATGACTAATACGCATTTTGCCAATCCAACAGGACTGTTTAATGAAAATCAATATACAAATGCAATTGATTTATCCAAATTAATCAGATATGCTTTAAAAAACTCAAAATTTGCAAGGATATTCTCAACACAGGCAATGCCTTGGACTGCCAATAACAGTGATACAAAAGTACTTACAAATCAAAATGAACTTTTCTGGATTTATGAAGGTGTCGATGGTGGCAAAACAGGTTTTAACAATAAGGAACAGCAAACTGCAATAACTACTGCATCACAGGGCAATATGCATTTAATGTGCATTGTCCTTGATTCGCCTGAAAAAAGTTTATTTACAGATTCAATCAAGCTGCTTGACTTTGGATTCTCAAACTTTAAAAAGGGTATACTAATCAGAAAAGGCACTCCCCTCAGTTCCATGGTAATACAGGAAAATGAATTTAATTTGGTGAGTATGAATGATGTTTACTACACCTATCCGTTAGGTAAAGACTATATTAAAAGTATTACCTATAATCTGTCTGAAGATGTATCTCTTCCTGTTTTTAAGAATACAATAGTTGGAACTGCCCGCTATATTCTTGAAGATAACACGATTATTGATATAAATCTTTATCCCGACAGGGAAATTTTGCTCCCTGAAGAATTTTACCCGTCACTCAAAAAAAAGTTTCAAGAGAACAGGGATATTCTTATATTGGTTGGCATTCTAATAATAATTGAGCTTATTCTTCTAATTTATAATATTATAAAATTTATAAGAAAAATCATATCCTCACACAGAAATCAGTAAATCTTGCCTTTCTTTTCCTGTACCTTGTGTGAGTGTCTTACAAAGTACGATTAAGAAAGGTAAGGGGGAAATTCGGAGCCGTTGCTTTTCTCTATTAGCACCGGCTCCAATTCTATTATTTCCTTTCTTTATTCATGTAATACATTTGATTCTTCGGATGCATCCCATGCATATATGGCTGCTGCATTTGCTGCATCTGCATTTCAGGCATGGCCATCATTCCAGGATACATTGAGTTAATGTAATTCATATCCTGCATTTGTTGCATCTGTCCGGCCTGATTCATTCCCTGTACAGGTATCATAGTACATACGGGATACATCTGCATACACGGATATGAATATCCACCTGTCATTTGCGGCATCTGGTTCATATTATTCATACCTGACATAGGCATCTGGTACATCGGATTCATGCCGTACATACCAGCTGCCGCATTCATATGGTCCATATTCTGTTGTTCAGGTAATTCAGGCATTCCATACATCTTATCTTTATCCTTGGCCTCTGGCTTCTTTTCCATAATTATCACCTCACTATTGTTTCCCCATGTCATTGTTTTTACGGAAACCTCATAATATTATATGCTTTGTTTATGTCAACAGTTACAAAGAGAAAATAACAGAAGTATCTATTCACAGCCCTTCTCATCTACTTGAAGAAATATTTTCATGAAATACATAGCGTAAGGTTCTTAGAGGATGTTTGTGAAGCAATGTTAAGGTC